>CANIIN010000008.1 GCA_947467405.1 Betaproteobacteria bacterium
CGCGAGGACCAAGGATCGTATCGCCGATCTGGAGGAGTTCGTGCGGCGTTTCCGCGCCAACAAGTCCAAGGCCAGACAAGCCACGTCGCGCATGAAGCAGATTGAGAAATTGAAGGTGGACGACGTCAAGCCGTCCAGTCGTCAGTACCCATACATCCGGTTCGATTTCGACGAAAAGGAAAAGCTTCATCGTCTTGCGGTGGAAGTCGCGGCGATGGAGAAGGGCTACGGCAAGCCGCTGTTCAAGGCAGTAGAGTTCACTGTTGAAGCGGGCGAGAAGATTGCGATTATTGGACCCAATGGCGTTGGCAAGACAACCTTGCTGCGTTGCCTTCTGGGGGCCGACAAGACAGGCCTCGCAGCAGATTATGGGACGATAAAATGGGCGGAAAAGGCCCAGATCGGGTATTGCGCCCAGGATCACGCGGCCGATTTCTCGAGCGACATGAACCTGATGGAGTGGATGACCGGTTGGCGCAGGCAGGGTGATGATGATCAGATCGTGCGTGCCACGCTGGGACGTCTGCTCTTTTCGGGGGACGACACCAAGAAGACAGTCCAGGTCATATCGGGCGGCGAGCAGCAGCGCATGACGTTCGGCAAGTTGATGCTGGAAATGCCCAACGTGCTGTTGATGGACGAGCCAACCAATCACCTGGACATGGAATCCATCGAATCGCTGAATACGGCCCTGTACAAGTTCAAGGGAACGCTGATCTTCGTTTCGCACGACCGGGAGTTCGTCTCGTCACTGGCAACGCGAATCATTGACATCAGGCCGGTTGACAACGGTGCGCCGGCCAGAATCGTGGACTATCGGGGAACCTACGACGAGTATCTGGTCAGCCAGGGACTGTAGAGATCTGCAGTAGAACGAAGGGCTGCAAATTCGACTCGCCGTACAACATGGCGGTGCGGAAGAACGCAAGGGGCAAGAACCCAATGGCAATCAAGGAGGAGTGAAAATGCTGGAAGGACAATACGCCGGTTTCCGGCTGGAACTCAGGGATCGCGGCATAGCGCTCATCACGTTTGACGCCCCCGAGCGCCTGAATGCTTCGACGGCGCCCATGAAGCGTGACTTGATGGAGGCCATGATCCAGATACAACTGGATGATGCCGCAAGAGTGGTTGTCTTTACCGGTGAGGGGCGAGCCTTCATGGCCGGGGACAACGTCGGAGGCGGCTATTGGGGGGACGCGGAAACCCTGAAGAAGGCGCGCACGCCGAAGATAGGCAAGAGCAGCCACGACGGAATGGCATCCTATTCATCGCTGCGCCAGATTTCCCAGGCGGTGAATCGCGCCATTCGTGATCTCGACAAGATCACGATAGCCGCCATCAACGGCTCATGCATCCAGACCGGGCTGTCACTGGCGCTGTCCTGCGACTTCCGGATCGCTTCCCGTACTGCAAAGCTTGGCAGCGCCACGCTGCGCATGGGATATCTACCCGACGAGAACGGCCATTTCCTGCTGGTCCAGCACATCGGCGTGGCGAAGACGCTCGATTTCCTGCTGCGCAAGAGAATCGTGGATGGCCAGGCGGCGCTTGATCTGGGACTCGTCCACGAGGTGGCGGAGCCGGAGGCGCTGCTCGAACGGGCGTTGGCGCTCGCCAGTGAGTTGTCAGACGGCCCACAGATTGCGACACGGTTGCTGAAGCGCGCCATCTACAGTGCGGCGGACCTGAGTTTCGCCCAGGCCGGCGACGATATTGCGACGAAAACCGGCATCTCCGATCATCACCCGGACGCCAAGGAAGGTGTCGCGGCATTTCTGGAAAAACGCCAACCGCGCTTCAAGTAAGGTCGTCGGAAACGTCCATTGAAAAAGGGGCACTCGCGTGCCCCTTTTTTATCCTGGCCGTGACTTGTCAGCCAGGAGGAAATTACTTGCCGGTGAACGTCGGCTTGCGTTTTTCCAACATGGCGTTCACGGCTTCGTGTTGATCCTTGGTGGCCTGAACGATCGCCTGCATGCCGGCAGCCATTTCCAGACTGGCGCTCAGTGGCATGTGCTGGCTCTCACGAAGAATCTTCTTGCACAGCCTGAGGGAAACCGGCGGCTGGGCAGCGATCTTTTGCGCCATGGTCATGGCTTCATCCAGCAACTTGTCAAGCGGGACCACATAGGAAGCGAGTCCCCATTTCTCAGCCTTGTCGGCCTTGATGAAATCGGCGGTAAACGTCATTTCATAAGCGCGCGACAATCCGATGACTCGCGGCAGGAACCAGGCACCACCATCGCCGGAAACCAGGCCAACACGCAGGAAGCTTTCAGCGAACTGCGCGTTGTCGGCGGCGATGCGGATGTCGCACATCATCGCAAGGTCGCAGCCCGCGCCGATTGCATGACCGTTGACCGCGGCGATGGTCGGAACCTCGATGGCGTTCAGTGCTACTGGAATGCGCTGAATGCCATGCTGATAGCCGTGTCGCGTCTCGGCCGGAATTCCGCCGAAAAGGCCGGTCCTGTCGCGCATGGCCTTCACGTTGCCGCCCGAGGAGAAGCTCTCTCCCGCGCCGGTGATGATGACGCAGCTCACGCCGGTGTCATTGTTGATCCGGTCACAGGCTGCAACGATGCCATCGACGACTTCAGGCGAGATGGCGTTGCGCGTGTCCGGTTCATTCAGGGTCAAGGTGACGACGCGGCCTTCCTGCTTGTACAAAACGGCTTCACTGCTCATTTGCTGCTCCTTTGCGGATTGTTGCGGTTGCGATGGCTGTGCAAAATGCGGCTGGCATTGTCTCATTTGCGCGCTGCCGGCAGGCGGACGGCCACTTCGACGAGTCTTTGAATCGATGTCAGGGAAGTGGCTTGCCGGAAAAGTCGTGCTTGCGGTTGACTCGACCCGGCAGGCTTAACAGGTGTGCGGGGTAGTCGATCCCCGCCGGGACTCCCTCGCCGGGGGCCGTGTGGTAGTCCGGATGCCACGGCATGAGAGTGAAGTTCTCGGTGGGGCCGCTGATTGCCTTCGGCAGAACGGTGGCGACCTGGCGCTCGCCTTCCGCGGCAAGCATGGAAGGCAGGCTGCCGTGCGCGGCAAAGCTGTTGCTGATTTCCTGCAGGGTCAGCACCGTCGGTGGTGATAACGGAAACTCGTCGCGATCATGCGCGGCCAACGCATGGGGCGGTTCGATCCACTTCCATTCCGTCGCTTCGGATGTGTCAATGCGGATTTCCTGGCCCTGTGGGGCAGGAATGGCGAAGAAGTTGGTATCAAAGCGCTTGGGTGCCGCTGACGGCGTGATCCAGTGCGCCCAGTAAACGAGTGCTGACGCGTCGATCATGAGGTCGTGCCTGACCAGCATCTCGATGAACGATTCGGGGGCGGCAATGCTCGCTTTGCGATGATGCTGCAACTGGTCGATCAGCGCGGGTGGGCAAGGTTTTCCAGCGGCATCGTGTGCCAGCAGAACGCCAATCTCCTCGAAAGTTTCCCGGCATGCCGCGACAAACATGCCCAGGGACTGCTCGAGCGGAAATCGACTCATGGGGCCGCGGGCGACAATCTGTGCGCATCGGGCCCGAGCCTCGGGTGTGAGTCGTCCCAGTGCGTCAGGTGACATATCGGCGGAATCGACCTTGCCGCCCGGGTAGACCCACAGGCCGGCCATGAAGCTCATGCCCCCGTGCCGGCGCGTCATCAACACCTCGATGTGTGAACTTTGCGCCCGAAGCAGCAAAACCGTGGCGGATGGCTTGATTTCCGACGGTTTCTTGACCTTTTCGTTCAATCTTTGCCCCCTGATACCGGCTGACAGACCATTGAGCGCTTTTACATTGAGCACTTCCAACCGCCCAGCCGCGTGTGAATAGGGCGGCCAGGGGCCGCGAAGCGTCTAAAGATACCATCATTGTTTTCCGTGGAACCATGCAATGCCGCGAGTCGGCAGGGACTATTCACTCCTTGCACGGAATTCGTTAATCTTGTTATAATTCAAAGCTCTATTTTTTCCGTCGCAGCAGGGGTCGAGAGGCCTTTTTCGCGACATTCCAACCACCCCCTGCCTCACCGTGTTCGCATAGCGGGAGGCATATTCCAAAGGGAGAATACGTGCGACATTACGAAATCGTCTTTATCGTCCATCCGGACCAGAGTGAGCAGGTTCCTGCCATGATCGAGCGCTATCGATCGACCGTGACCAGTCGCGGCGGCAAGCTGCATCGTCTCGAGGATTGGGGGCGTCGTCAGATGACCTATCCGATCCAGAAGATGCACAAGGCCCATTACGTGCTGATGAACATCGAGTGCGATCAGGAAACCCTGGTTGAGCTCGAGCACGCATTCAAATTCAATGACGCAGTGCTGCGCCATCTCATCGTGAAGATGGATCGCGCCTGGACTACTCCTTCGCCGATGATGAAGGAAGAGAAGTCGCGCTCGGTGCTGAGTGGTGATCGTGCAGAGCGCGGTGAACGTTCGGATCGCGGTGATCGTTCGGATCGCGGCGAGCGCACCGAACGGGCTCCGGCTCCGGCAGCGGAGGCGGAAGCAGCGAAACCAGCAGCCTGATTGCTGCCGGCTTCCTGAATTCGAAGATCTGGGCGATGCTGCATTGACAGACGCCAAGGCAGTGCCGAATCAGATCGAGATTCATGGCAGGCTCATCGAGTTGGATGCATTGCGGCATACGCCGGCAGGCATTGCGGTGCTGAAGTTCAGCCTGGGCCATGAATCGACGCAGATGGAGGCGGGTGTTCCCAGGAAAGTCAGCTGCGAGATCGAGGGTATTGCCTTCGATCGAGAAGCAAGGCTGCTGGCAACGGCATCACTGGGACTCGGTCTGACGCTGCACGGATTCATGGACCGCAAAAGCCGCAACAGCAATCGACTTGTGCTGCATGCGACACGGATTGAATTTGAAAACATTTGAATTCCACTGGAATTCGATACTAAAGAGATCAGGAGATCAACATGGCAACATTTGGCAGAGGCAAAAAAGGCAAGGATGCCAAGGGTAAGGGCAAGCGTGACGCCAAGGGCAAGGGCGCGCTGTTCAAGCGTCGCAAATTCTGCCGTTTCACGGTCGAGAAGGTCGAGTGGATCGACTACAAGGACGTGGACGTGCTGAAGGATTTCATCAACGAGAACGGCCGTATCATCCCGGCCCGCATCACCGGCACCAAAACCCTTTACCAGCGGCAGTTGTCGGATGCGATCAAGCGCGCGCGCTACCTCGCGCTGCTGCCTTACACCGACCTGCACTGAGGAGTCACATTCATGCAAATCATTCTTCTTGAAAAGGTTGTGAATCTTGGCGGCCTCGGCGATGTGGTCAAGGTCAAGGACGGGTACGCACGCAACTTCCTGATTCCGCAGGGCAAGGCGCGTCGCGCTACGCCGTCGAATCTGACGGAATTCGAGTCACGTCGCGCAGAACTGGAAGCCGCGCAATCGGCCGCTCTGGCTGCAGCGCAGGCACAGGGCGCCAAACTGGACGGTTTGCTGGTCCAGATCACCCAGAAGGCCGGCGTGGACGGACGACTGTTTGGATCCGTCACGACGATCGATATCGCCGAAGCGCTCAAGGCGCAGGGTTTCGAAGTCGAGCGTTCCAGCATTCGCCTGCCGCAGGGGCCGTTGAAGCAGATCGGCGACTCCGACATCGCGATTTCCCTGCACACCGATGTCGTGGTGCATATCAAGGTTTCCGTGCTGGGCGAGCAAGCCGCCTGATTGTTCTCGGCAAGACGTTGAATTTCAAAGGCCCGGCCAGTCCGGGCCTTTGATTTTTCCGGGGGCATTGCGGCCTGCTAGAATGCCCTCCCGGTTATTGATCCAGTCAAGGTTCCATCCTCATGTCCTCGGTCGTACCGATCTCGTCATCCGATCCGGAACTGGTTTCAGCCAGAACCCCGCCGCAATCCGTCGAAGCCGAGCAGTCCGTCCTGGGCGGGCTTCTGCTGGACAATTCGGCGTTTGACCGGATCGGTGACGTGATCACCGAAGCCGACTTCTACCGCAGCGACCATCGGCGGATCTTCCGGCACATCATGAAGCTGCTGGAACGCGGCCGTCCGGCCGACGTGGTGACCGTCGATGAGTCGATCAAGGGCAGCGAGGATCGCGATGAGACGGGCGGCCTGGCCTATCTGGGTGCCCTGGCACAGTCGACGCCCTCGGCTCACAACATCCGGCGCTATGCCGAAATCGTTCGCGAGCGAGCCGTCATGCGGCGCCTGGTGCAGGTTGGCACCGAGATCGCCGATACGGCGCTCAATCCAATGGGGCGCGAAGTCGGGCAATTACTGGATGAAGCGGAATCCAAGGTGTTGCAGATCGCCGAAGCCGGCTCGCGTGGCCGAGAAGGGTTCGTGCAGATCCAGCCGCTCCTGACGCAGGTCATGGAACGCATCGACACGCTGTATCACCAGGAGAATCCGTCCGACGTGACGGGCGTTCCGACCGGCTATCGCGACCTGGATGAACGGACGTCCGGCATGCAGGAAGGCGACCTCATCATCGTGGCCGGGCGACCCTCCATGGGCAAGACGGCTTTCGCCCTGAATATCGCCGAACACGTGGCCGTGGACAATCGCCTGCCGGTAGCGGTGTTTTCCATGGAAATGTCGGGCACTCAACTGGCCATGCGTTTGCTGGGTTCGGTCGGACGTCTCGACCAGCACAAGATGCGCACCGGGCGTCTGACCGACGACGACTGGAACAAGCTGACCAATGCGGTCGGCAAGCTTCATGATGCCCCGATGCATATCGATGAAACACCGGCGCTGAATTCGCTGGAGGTCAGGGCACGTGCGCGCCGTCTGCACCGCCAGTACGGCAAGCTGGGGCTGGTGGTGATCGACTACCTGCAGCTGATGCAGGGCTCCGGCAGCAGCACCGAGAACCGCGCCACGGAGATTTCGGAAATCTCGCGTTCGATGAAAGCGCTGGCCAAGGAGTTGCGTGTGCCGGTCGTTGCGCTCTCGCAGTTGAATCGTAGCCTCGAACAGCGGCCCAACAAGCGACCAATCATGTCCGATCTGCGCGAATCGGGCGCCATCGAGCAGGACGCCGACCTCATCCTGTTCATTTACCGCGACGAGGTCTACAACCCCGAAACGGCAGACAAGGGCAAGGCCGAGATCATCATCGCCAAGCAGCGTAACGGCCCGATCGGCACCATCGATCTGACCTTCCTCGGTCAGTACACCCGCTTCGAGAATTACGCCCACACTGGCGGAGCCGGATCGGGTCAGTTCTGACCATGTCCGATCTGCGCGGCTTAGGCATAGCAGTTCTCCCGCACAGCGAATCGCATTCAGAATCCCCCGAAGGGCAGATCGAGGAATCTGCATGAGCGACAAGCGTCTGTTCTGGAGGCTGGTTCTTTCCGCGGCGGCGATCATGTCGGTGACCATGGGTATTCGCCAGTCGCTGGGCCTGTTTGTTTCGCCGCTGAACACGTCGACCGGTCTTGGCATCGTGACCGTCAGTTTTGCGCTGGCGGTCGGCCAGTTCGCCTGGGGTGCAGCGCAGCCATTGTTCGGTGCGGTGGCGGACCGTGTCGGGACCGTCAAGGTAATCGCCTTTGGCGCCTGTCTGATGGCGATCGGCCTGGCTGTCACGCCCTTCATGACCAGCGGCCTGGGGCTGGTGTTCTTTCTGGGTGTCATGTCAGCAGCCGGCGCCGGTGCCGGCAGCTTCTCCATCCTCATGGGCGCCGCGGCGCAGAGACTTCCTGCCGAGCGCCGGGCTTTTGCCTCGGGGTTCATCAACGCCGGCGGATCCTTCGGGCAATTCCTGTTTGCTCCGCTATCCCAGGCCCTCATCGCCGCATTCGGCTGGATGGCCGCGCTGTGGACGCTGGCGGTGGCGGCGCTGAGCACCATTGCGCTGGCCTTGCCTTTGCGCGAGAAGAAGGGCGTTGCCGAAGCGCGCGCCGAGCAGCTCCACGGCCACATGACATTGTCGAGGCAGCTTCGCCTGGCCTTTCGCGACCGCAGTTATCTGTGCCTGCACGCAGGCTTCTTCACTTGCGGATTTCATATCGCCTTTCTCGTCACGCATCTGCCCGGAGAGGTCGGTCTGTGCGGCCTGCCCGTTGCGGTTTCTGCGACGTCACTGGCCATCATCGGGCTGTCCAACATCGCAGGCAGTATCGGCGCCGGCTGGTTGTCGGCACGGCACCGGATGAAAATCCTGCTGTTCTGGATGTATGCCACACGTGCCATGGCCGTGGCCATTTACCTGGCGGCCCCCAAGACGGAATGGACTTTCTACCTGTTTGCCATCGTACTGGGCATGACCTGGCTTGCGACGGTTCCGCCGACTGCCGGCCTGGTCGGCAAACTGTTCGGTGTGCGCTATCTCGCCACGCTGTTCGGCCTGACCTTGTTCACGCATCAGGTCGGGGCATTCTTCGGCGCGTGGCTGGGCGGGATCGCCATTACCGAAAGCGGCAATTACACGTGGATGTGGTATGCGGATATTGCGCTGTCCGGTGCCGCTGCGCTGATCAACCTGCCGATTCGAGAGCAGCATCCGCGCCTGCTTGCAGCCAGCGCTTGAGGGATTCGCAGGAGCGCTGGCTGCTGGCTGCCGGCAACCGTCGGACTGCCGACGACTGACAGTCATGGACCGAGCGAACGAAAAGACTCGCCGTGTCTTACACAAGGAGGGGAGCATGTGGAGAAGTGACAAGCCGACATTGCCTGACTATCCGGCGACGATGCCGAATGTCATCGCCGACATTGTCCGGCAGTATGGTGATCGCGAGTTTCTGGTGGAATCATCGCGCCGCTTCACATACGCAGACGTCGACCGGATGTCCTCGCATCTGGCACGCGGATACGTGGCCGCAGGTATCGGCAAAGGCATGCGGGTCGGCATCGTCATGCCCAATGCATCAGACTGGGTGATCAACTGGTGGGCGCTGTCGCGCATCGGGGCCCTGACCATTTCACTCAGCACCTTTTTTCAGTCGCGGGAGCTTGCCTGGTCGCTGAAGGAAGCCGACATCGATACCCTGCTGATTGTCGGCGAGTATGCCCACCACGATTACATCGAGCGTCTGGAACGCGCCATTCAGGACTTGTCCGCGCAGCAGTCGCCGCGGCTGATCCTCAAGAGCCATCCGTATCTGCGTCGCATCGTCGTGTGGGGCGATTGCGACCGCCCGTGGGCGACCCAAGGTCCGGATGCGTTGCTGGCCATGGCTGATGCGGAACCGGCGTTCAACGCCGAGTTCCTCAAGCAGATCGAGGCCAATGTTTCGCCGGCCGACGAGATGATCGGCATCTGCACATCGGGCAGCACGGCTGAGCCGAAGATCGTCATTCACACCCACGCCAGCGCCATCGGGTTGACCTATACGTTCCGCAAGTACGTTCGCATCGCGATGGATGACCGCAACTATTGCGGCATGCCGTTCTTCTGGATCGGCGGACTCAACGTCAACCTGATGCCGGTGATGTACGAAGGCGCATGCATGGTGTTTTCCGATACGCCGGCCGTGGACGATGTGCTGAAAGCCATGTCGAGCGAGAAGGTGACCCGGGTGAGCATGTGGCCGGCGCAACTGGCGCCGGTGGTCGAAAAGGCGCTGGCCAGCAACACCGATCTGTCATCGGTGCGCAGGGGCTTGCTGCCGCCGGCGGACCAAAGCGGAAATCCCATTCCGCTCAGTCGTCGCGCCACCGCGATTCTCGGCATGACCGAATCGTTTGGCATGCATGGCGGCGGATGGGCGGACATGGTCCTTCCCGAAGGTAAGGGCGGTTGCTGGGGCTACGAGATCGAGGGAATCGAGCGCAAGATCATCGATCCGGCAACCGGCAAGGAATTGCCGTTGGGGCAGGTGGGCGAACTGTATATCCGCGGCTTCACCCTGATGCGCGGTTACTACAAGCGCGAGTGGCGAGATGTGTTCCAGCCCGACGCATTCTTTGCCACGGGTGACCTGTGCCGGATCGATGAGGATGGCTATATCTGGTTCACCGGCCGCGGCACCGAGATGGTCAAGACTGCGGGGGCCAACGTGGCACCTCGCGAGGTCGAAATGCTGATGATGACTTATCCCGTGGTGCTCGAAGCCATCGTGTTTGGCCTGCCCGACCCGCTGAAGGGCGAGAACCTGGTGGCGGTCGTCATTCCTCGTGATGGCGCGGCGATTGATTCCGATCAGTTGTTGATGCGCATGCGGCAGGACATATCGGCCTACAAGGTTCCCAGACAGATCGTCGTCATGAATTACGGGGACATTCCGCGCACGGATGCGGGCAAGCCGCGTAAACCGGTGTTGCGCGGCCTGGTCGCCGAGCGCCTGGGAGTCGTTCTGCAGGGCTAGAGCCGGCCTGAATCGCCGGCTAGCGACGCCCGGAGATGAGTCCGAGTGCAATGGCCTTGGTGAAGGCTTGCCTGGTCTTGGTCGAGCCGAGTTTGCGGCGGGCGACCATCAGGTGGTAGATCGCGGTGCGCTCGGAAATATTGAGGTGTCGCGCAATTTCAGCCGCCGTCAGGCCCGCGCCGGCCAGTCCCAGGCATTCGCGCTCACGAGGAGAAAGCTGGGCGGAATCCCCCGCTGTCACGCCGACCGACTGACGGACCGGTTGGTCGTGCGGCGTGACGCTGAGGCCGGGCATGGCGATTCTTGCCGCCGCATCATGCACGTGGCAGGACAGCAACTGGCACACCGGCAGCGCTGCATCGATCTCGCGCTCGACCTTCGAGCCTTCGATGTCGCGAATGAAGCTGAGGATGCTCCAGTCGCCTTCACGGCCATGCACGACATGGGAACTGCCGGTCAGCAACCCATAGGCGCGCGCCCTGGACGCGAGCGCCGGGTCGCTCTCACGCACGTCGCGCCACCGGACCGGCGTCGTGCCGGCCAACGCCCTGCGCACGATATCGGTGGTCCTGGCCGTGATGCGGTGTTCGCGCCGGAAGTCGATGGCCGTCAACGGCGTATTCGATAGGAACAGATCACCGGAACTGTTCAGGATTCGGGTGCGCAGCGGACTTCTCGCCTGGAAAATGAAGAACCGGAACCCCAATCCCTCTGTCAGCAGGGAGATGGCGGTCCGCAGGCCGCCCAGCGAAGTGGGGGTCTGCAAAACACGCTGGAACCACAGGCTCGCATCCTGGTTGTTTTTCACGGCCCTCCCGAGCCATTTGTGCGAAATCATTGCGGCAACACTGGGCTGTCTGACGACCATTCGTGCCTGGATCCAGTGTGCTCAAGCGCGACAATGGCCTCCGGCGTCCGCCGGATATTTCCCGGCTGAATTCCATTTAATCAGACGCTTCTATCTTACCCAATCCTGATCGTTCGGGGCTGGCGGCGGCACGGATTGCAATCAGTATCCTTGTTTGGTTATTCGAACGCCGGGGCTCGATCGGCTAGGCGGGAAACGCCTGGCCAGGGCAAGTTCATTCGGTCAATAACTCGCCATCGCATGTCGCCTGCGACACCGCCTGCATGAGGTAAACTTCGCCCTCGCCGACGAGGCGGCTCCATCCAGGGCAGATGCCTCGCCGAACCCATCAAATCAGAGGAAGCTACCATCCATGAACACCAGCAACGGACGTCGTCAATTCATCAAGGCAGCCGGTGCGGCGGGATTGCTGAGTGCCGGGGCAGGGCTGCCGACGCTGGCACTGGCGCAGACGGCCAAGCTGAAAGTCGGCCTGATGCTGCCCTTTACCGGGACGTATGCATCGCTGGGCGTGGCCATCGCCAACGGCTTCAAACTGGTGGTGCAGGAGCAGGGCGGCAAGTTGGCTGGACGGGAGCTCGAATACATCACCATGGATGATGAGTCGGAGCCATCAAAAGGCGCCGATCGTGCCAATCAGCTGGTGAACCGGGACAAGGTGGATCTCATCGTTGGCACGGTGCATTCGGGCGTGCAGATGGGCATCGTCAAGATTGCCCGCGAGAGCGGTGTGCTGAACATCATTCCGAATGCCGGCGTGGAGGCGGCGACGACGCAACTTTGCGCGCCGAACATCTTCCGCACTTCCTTTGCCAACGGCCAGCCCGCCTTCCCGATGGGCAAGCATGTCGCCGACAAGGGACACAAGAACGTGGTGACGGTGGCCTGGAAATACGGCGCCGGAGAAGAGTCGGTGGCCGGCTTCAAGGATTCCTACCTCAAGGCTGGCGGCAAGGTCTCCAAGGAACTGTGGGTGCCGTTCCCGAACGTGGAATTCCAGTCCATCCTGACCGAGATCGCCTCCCTCAAGCCCGATGCGGTATTCGTGTTCTTTGCCGGCGCCGGTGCGGCAAAATTCCTCAAGGACTATCAGGCAGCCGGGCTGAAGGGCAAGATTCCCCTCTATGGAACAGGCTTTCTGACCGACGGCATCCTGGAATCGGTCGGCAATGCCGCCGAGGGTATCGAGACCACGCTGCACTACGGTGACGGCCTGAATGCGCCGCGCAACAAGGCCTTCCAACTGGCCTACGCCAAGACCTTCAAGCTGCAACCGGACGTCTACGCCGTGCAGGGTTACGACGCCGGCCTGCTGCTGCTGGCCGGCCTGAAGGCCGTCAATGGCGACATGAACCGCAAGAAAGAGATGTACGCGGCGATGGAGCGGGCCGAGATCGACAGCCCGCGCGGAAAATGGAAAATGTCGAAGGGCCACAATCCGGTTCAGGACATGTTCCTGCGCAAGGTGGTGGGAACGGAAAATCGCGTGACCGGCACGGTCATCAAGGCGCTGGACTACCCGCCGGCCGCGGCGTGCAAGATGCCGGTCTGATCGCCATCCGAGATTTGCCGCAGTCCGGCCGCTCGACCTGAGGTGACTTCCGCCTGATTGCCCCGCCACTGAACGTCAGTGGCGGCACGGCAAGGGCGACTGGGCAGCCAAGTGGACATTCCTTCCTTTTTCATCCAGATACTGAACAGCATCCAGTACGGACTGCTGCTGTTTCTCTGCGCCAGCGGACTCACCCTGGTGTTCGGCATCATGGGCGTCATCAATCTCGCCCATGGCAGCCTGTACATGATCGGGGCGTACCTCGCGTTCTCGCTGTCCGAACACCTGGGCAGTCTGTGGTTGGCCCTGCCGGTCGGCGTGGTGCTTGCGGTGGTCTTCGGCGCGGTGCTGGAGTGGCTGTTGATCGAGCGCCTCTACAAGCGCGAACACCTGCACCAGGTCTTGCTGACCTATGGGCTGATTCTGGTCTTCGAGGAATTGCGCAGCGTGATCTGGGGGGATGACGTGCACGGCGTGTCCATGCCGCCGCTGCTGGCCGCCTCCATAGCGCTGACCGACACGCTGAGTTATCCGGTCTACCGCCTGTGGATGTCCGGCGTGTGCCTGGTGCTGGCGCTGCTGATGGCCTGGGTGCTGCTGCGGACGAGGCTGGGCATGATCATTCGTGCCGGCAGCGTGAACAGTGAAATGGTGCAGTCGCTGGGCATCAACATCGGCGTCATCCATCGCATCGTCTTTGCGGCGGGCGTCGGATTGGCGGCCTTCGCCGGCATGCTCGCCGCGCCGGTGTCATCGGTGTTTCCGGGCATGGGCAACCAGGTCCTGATCATCTGCTTCGTCGTCGTCGTCATCGGCGGCATCGGCTCCTTGAAAGGCGCGCTGGTCGGTGCGATCCTGATCGGCGTGGTGGATACCTTCGGCAAGGTGCTGACGCTTGAAATCGCCGGCGTGAAGATTCTTCCGGAACTGGCGGGGATGAGCATCTACCTGTTGATGGCAGTGATCCTGATCTGGCGGCCTGAAGGCATTTTCGGCAAGGTGCGCAGTTGAACGCGCAGTTGAGTGGAATGGAGCGCCCGGGCAGAAGCGGTCTCGCCCCAGCAGCCTCTGCTGCGCTGCTGGTGATCCTGGTCGTCGCCATGGCGGTGCTGCCACTGACGCCGCTCGGTGCCGACAAATTCACCATCCAGTTGCTGACGCGCATCATGATCATGGCCATCCTTGCCATGAGCCTGGATCTGGCCATGGGGGTCTGTGGTCTGGTCAGTTTCGGTCACGCGGCGTTCTTCGGGTTGGCGGGCTACGTGCTTGCATTGGTGGCGCCGCAAGGCGAGGCGGCCGGTTTCTGGACGTCGATCGCCATGGCCATGGCGGCGACGGCTGTGCTTGCGCTGGTGATGGGTGCGCTGGTGCTGCGGACCACCGGCGTGTACTTCATCATGGTGACGCTGGCGCTGGCACAGATGCTGTATTTCCTGTTTCACGACACCAAGCTGGCCGGCGGGTCGGACGGCATCTACATTTATGTGCGGCCCGACGCCACGCTGTTCGGCTTCCGACCCTTCGATCTCGACAATGTTCAGCACCTGTATTACGTGGTGCTGGTGGCCTTGTCGCTGAGCTATCTCCTGCTGCGGCGGGTGCTGAGCTCGCTGTTCGGCAAGGTCATGAGCGGCATCCGCATCAACGAGTCGCGCATGCAGTCGCTGGGTTACGCGACGTTTCGGTACAAACTGGTCTGCTTCATGCTGTCGGGCACGTTTGCCGGTCTGGCCGGCTATTTCGCCGCCGTGCAGTTCGGCGTGGTGAACCCGGACATGCTGGGCTGGCACCTGTCGGGCAGCGCCATGATGATGGTGATCCTTGGCGGCATGGGCACCTTGTGGGGTGCCGTGATCGGCGCGGCCGCCATGATCCTGGCCGAGATGGGATTCCAGGCCCTGCCGGCGGTGACTATCAATGGCAGCGAGTTCAACCTCGGCAAGCATTGGCAGCTGTGGATGGGCAGTTTCATCGTGCTGGTCGCACTGTATCTGCCGCAGGGGCTGGGCGGTGCGCTGTCGGCATTGTGGCGCGCCCTGTTCGCCAGGAAGGCAGCGCCGCGCCCATGAGTGACATCGTGCTGCGTACCGATACGTTGACGCGGTGTTTCGGCGGGCTGACGGCGGTTCGCGACGTCTCGCTGGCGTGTCGCTTCGGCGAGATACATGCCGTCATCGGACCCAACGGTGCCGGCAAGTCGACGCTGGTGAATCTGCTGTCCGGCGACCTGCCGCCCAGCGCCGGCAGGATTTTTTTCGGGGAACGTGACATCACCGGCCTCGCTTCGCACCAGGTCGCCAGAATGGGCGTCGGGCGCAGTTATCAGAAGACCAACATCTTTCTGCCGCTCAGCACGTTCGAGAATTGCCGGCTGGCAGCACAGACGCGCCTGGGGCACTCCATGCGCTTCTTCAGGCACGCGCTGTCGTTTGCCGAGATCAATGCAGCCGCGGACGAGGCGATGGTGGCGGCAGGCCTGGTGGGACGGGCCGATGTGATCGCCGCGACGCTGTCGCACGGCGAACAACGGCAGCTCGAGATCGCCATGGCGCTGGCGACGCGACCGCGCCTGCTGCTGCTGGATGAGCCGCTGGCGGGCATGGGGGGCGACGAGTCCGCCAGGATCGTCGAACTGCTGGGGGGCCTGGCCAGGGATCACGCCATCCTGCTGATCGAACACGACATGGATGCGGTCTTCGCCGTAGCCGATGTACTGACCGTCATGGTCAATGGCGCGGTGCTGGAGTCGGGTTCTCCCGAGTCGATACGCAGCAGTCATGCCGTGCAGGAAGCGTACCTGGGATCGGATGGCGTGCATGGCTGAGATCCTGTATCGATCGGGATGCGGCAATGAGACGTCTGGAGGCGTTCGGTGATGCCTCCCCTGATCGAAGCGCGCGGCATCCATACGCATTACGGCGCCAGCCATGTGCTGCACGGGATCGATTTCGTTCTTCATGCAGGCGAGACCCTCGGACTGATGGGCCGCAACGGCATGGGCAAGACGACGCTGCTGAAAAGCCTGCTGGGGTTGCTTCCGCTCACGGCAGGGAGCGTGCGGGTCAAGGGCGCCGACCTGACCGGTGCGGCGCCGCATCGCGTCGCGCGTGCCGGCATCGCCTATGTGCCGGAAGGGCGGGGCATCTTTCCCAATCTGACGGTGCGCGAGAATCTGGTGATGGCGGCGCGACCCGCCGCGGCCGGCCAGGCATCCTGGACACTGGATCGCGTGCTCTTTACCTTCCCGCGGTTGGCCGAACGCATGACCCACGACGGCGGCAACCTGTCCGGCGGCGAACAGCAGATGCTGACCATCGGTCGGGCCCTCATGACCAATCCGGATGCACTGATCCTTGACGAAGCCACCGAAGGGCTGGCGCCGCTGGTGGCGCGCGACATCTGGCGCATCATCGGCGAGATCCGTGCAACCGGCATGGCGACGGTCATTGTCGACAAGAACTTTTCCGCCGTGTCGTCGATCGCCGATCGGGCCATGATTCTGGTCAAGGGCGCCGTTGTATACGATGGTTCTTCCGCTGAACTTCGCGAGGACAAGGCCTTGCACATGCGATATCTGGGCGTCTAGGACGACGCGCCGATCCCCTGGCGTGAGGGGCGGAGTGCTTGTAGATCCTCATGGATAGGGCGTCTGCAAGAGGTTGATGAAATTTTGTTGACGAAGGCAGGTGCCTTGGCGGCCGTCACAGGGACAGCACTCGGGCAGATGGGGGAGGGTGACGAAGCGCTTTCGACCCCCATCACGGCACCAATCACAAAAACAGGAGGAGACATGGGCATTCGCTTCGATGGACGTGTTGCACTGGTGACTGGCGCGGGCAAGGGTCTGGGGCGCGCCTACGCTGAATGGCTGGCGGCGCGCGGCGCCAAGGTTGTGGTGAACAACCGCGGCCACGCCGACAG
>CANIIN010000009.1 GCA_947467405.1 Betaproteobacteria bacterium
CATTAAGCCAGTATGAGGACGGGCTGCGTCCTCCCGGTTAGAATCGTCCTGACGGCAAGCATGAGGTTTGTCGTTTGACCGGATTGCTGACCAGTTTTTAACTGAAATCGTTCGGTCAGCTTAGGGCGTGCCAGTCCCACAAAGTTTTGTGGTTCTGGTGGTGTGGTGAGTCAAGTATCTGAAAGAAAAAGCCCGGAGCAAGTCCGGGCTTTAAAGTAATGGTGGAGACGAGGAGGATCGAACTCCCGACCTTCGCATTGCGAACGCGACGCTCTCCCAGCTGAGCTACGTCCCCATGACGGAGCGATTTTACCCGCGTTATTCGGGCTTGGCTAATGGCTGCGAAACACGGGTTATGATGTTCGTCACGCCATCAGACCCGCACTCGCCAGCCGCCATGCAGATCAATCCGCCCTTCGGTTACAGCAAGATCGTTCCGCTCTACCGCAATAGCCGAGTACGGCTGCCCCAACCCGGTCAACTTCCACCGTTCGTCACGCAAACCAACGCCGTGCCGATCACCTATACGGAATTTGCCGCCGCGGGACGTGACTACCCGCTGGTGTTTATCTCGACGGACCAGGAGAAAACCTTCTCGCCAGTGGCCCTGATTGGCATTGCCGGCGACGAAAACCTCTTTGTGAAGAATGGCGCCTGGGCGCCAAACGTCTACATTCCCGCCTACGTGCGCCGCTATCCGTTCTGCATGGCGCGCGTCACGCTGGACGCACAGGAGCAAGCCGACCGACTGACGTGCGTCGAGAAGGACTTTCTTCCCGACAATGAAGGCGAAGGCGAATTGATGTTCGACGAATCCGGCAACGCATTGCCTGCGTGGCAACCCATTGCACAACTGATGGAGGAGTATGAACGCGACCTGGAGCGCACCCGGGAGATGAGCAACATCCTGAGGGACTATGCCCTGTTTGAACCCTTCACCCTGCAGGCCACGCTGAAGGATTCCGGCCCGCTCAACCTGACCGGCATGTATCGTATCAACGAGCACAAGCTCGAGTCACTGAACGCCGCCCAACTGCGCAACCTGATGAAGAAGGGAATTCTGGGGCGAATCTATGCCCACCTACTCTCGATCGACGGATTCGGCCACTTGCTGGCGCGCAAGGCGGGAACGCTGGGCGACTAAGGCTTCTCCGAGTGGTCTTCCGGAACAGCAGTATTGCCGTCTACCTGAACCGTTGCAGCGATCACTTCGCTCGCGGGGCTCGCATCGACATCGGCCTCGCTGACGACGGTCACGTTATCGGCCACCTCTATCGAAATGCCATCGGCCACGTCGACAGTCGTTGTATCCGACTCGGCGGTTTGCTTCTTCGAGGAGAACTTCGACTTGTCGAACTTGGGACGCTTCGCCTTGAGCAGGTCTTCGGGGGTGGCGGCCCGGTGCAACCGATCCATCACGCCGGCCCACGACGGCGTCTCAGGCGGCATCTCCACCAGAATGAGGTCGGCCCCGGCAGCATCGAGCGTGCGCAGATTGGCATACAGCGCTTTTGCATAGGCAGCTGCGACCGCAGGCACCACCACGCATAGCGCTGCCGATATGCGTACCACGGGCACTTCCAGCGCGAGCACACCGATGCGATGCCCCTTGTTGGCCGTCACCACTTCGATGATGCCGGAACGCTTCAGGAGGCGCAACTTGGCGCGGGGAGCGTAATGCGCGGCCAGCGTTCCCGGCGCACGCGGTGCGTCCTCGCCGGGCGCGGCCAGATCAACGCCCGCCACGGCCTGGATGTCCGCCGCAGCAATCCTGCCGGGTCGCAGAATGACTGGCGCGTCGCCGGTGCAATCCACGATGGTGGATTCGATGCCGACTTCGCAGGCGCCGCCGTCGATGATGAGATCGACATCTCCGCCCAGGTCAGCTTGTACATGTTCGGCCTGCGTCGGACTGACGCGACCAAAGCGATTCGCAGACGGCGCAGCCAGCCCGAAATAGTGCGGGCCATTCTCGCCATGCTGGAAACTCAAGGCCTGCAGCAGTTGCATTGCCACCGGATGTGAAGGCACCCGAAGGCCGACGCTGTCCTGGCCGCCGGTTACCTCATCAAGCACAGCGTGCTCGCCCTGCGCGCGCTTGAGCACCAGCGTCAGCGGGCCAGGCCAGAAGCGCGCTGCCAAAGCACGCGCATAGTCGGGAATCTCCCGCGCCCACTCTTCGATCCCTTCCGCATCGGCGATGTGCACGATGACCGGATGGGTATCGGGACGGCCCTTGACCTTGTACAGACGCGCCAGGGCCGCGGGATTTCGTGCATCCGCGCCCAGTCCATAGACGGTTTCGGTGGGGACCGCCACCAATCCACCACGTTGCAAAATAGCAACGGCGTCGCCTAGTCCGTCCTGAACAACAGGCGCAGCACCGGTTTTTGCACGGGTTGCGGGCGCCGGCGCCGGGATTGGCGTTGCATCCGATCCGGCTTGGTCAGGGGAGCGTTGCGTTGAGCCTTCGTTGATATCCTGCACTATGCGGGCGCCATCTACTCGGGGAGCTTGGCAGCGAGAACCGCCTTGGTTTGCCGGTCGCGAAACTCCTCCAGCTTCTTGGCCAGATTGGCGTCGCTCAGTGCCAGCATGGAGACGGCAAACAGCGCAGCATTGGCTGCACCGGCCTCACCGATTGCAAAAGTGGCGACCGGAATGCCCTTGGGCATCTGCACCATGGACAGGAGGGAGTCGAGTCCCTGCAAGTGCTTGGAGGGCATCGGAACACCAAGCACGGGCAGCGTGGTCTTGGCGGCGATCACGCCCGCCAGATGCGCCGCGCCACCTGCTGCGGCGATGAAACAGCGCACGCCGTGCTTCTCCGAAGCCTCGATCCATTCATTCAGGGCATCCGGGGTGCGGTGGGCGGACAGCGCCTTGGCATCATAGGGAATACCGAACTCTTTCAATTGGCGTGCTGCGGGCTCCATCATGCCCCAGTCGCTGGTGCTACCCATGACAATGCCCACTAGCGGTCGGGTTCTGGCCATCTTTCAGTTCTCCAGTTGGGTGCCGGTAAGGCGCATCAGGGCCTCGCGGTATTTTTCGGATGTCTTGGCAATGACATCGGCAGGCAACTTCGGCGCCGGTGCCTTCTTGTTCCAGTCGAGCGTTTCGAGATAGTCGCGCACGAACTGCTTGTCGTATGAGGGCGGGCTGGAACCCGGTTGGTATTGGTCGGCGGGCCAGAAGCGCGATGAGTCAGCGGTCAGGATCTCATCGATCAGCACCAGCGTACCGGCATCGTCCAGCCCGAATTCAAACTTGGTGTCGGCGATGATGATGCCGCGCTCACGCGCGTAATCGGATGCCTCCTTGTACAACCGGATGGAGACGTCGCGCACCTGCGCCGCCAGCTTCGCGCCGATCATCTTTTCCGTTTCCTCGTAGGAGATGTTCTCGTCGTGATCCCCCACCTCGGCCTTGGTCGCTGGCGTGAAGATGATCTCCGGGAGCTTTTCAGCCTGTTTGAGGCCGGTGGGCAGCGCGATGCCGCACACCTTGCCGGTAGCCTGATAGTCCTTCCAGCCGGAACCGATGATGTAGCCGCGCACAACCGCCTCGATGGGCAAGGGTTTCAGGCGCTTGACGACAACCGCTCGCGCCTTGACCTGGGCAAGTTCATCGACGCCCTTGACCACGGACTCGGGGGCAATGCCGGTCAGGTGGTTGGGCACGATATGCCCGAGCTTCGCGAACCAGAAGTTGGCCATGGCGTTCAGCACGGCGCCCTTGTCCGGGATCGGCTCGGAGAGAATCACGTCGAAGGCGGACAGCCGGTCGGAGGTGACGATCAGGAGATGCTTGTCGTCCACGCCGTACATGTCACGGACCTTGCCGCGCGTCAGAAGCGGCAGACTCTTGATGGAAGATTCAAATAGAGGGTGGGTCACGATTGCCTATGCGAAAAGTACCGGTTGCCGGCCGGGATATTCGGCGACAACCGGGATGTTTAAATGCCCAATACCGTCACCGCGAGGTGGCGGGGCATTGGGCGACTGAAACCAAGTTGCCGGATCCACCCGCCGAGGGGTGACCGGCATCAGTGGTGCTCAGGCTGCCTTCTTCTCCAGGTCCGAACGATACTGACCTGTTGCAGCAAGGCCGTTCATGCGCGCACGGTGCGCCAGCGCAGCCTGTGCGGCGGGCACATTCGCTGCCGCGCCACGCCAGGCCTTCAGGCAGGACTGTTGCAGCGCGCGGCCATACGAGAATGACAACGCCCACGGGCCGCCGCCCAGCTTGTTCATCAGATCGAGGTGCTCGGTGGCCAGTTCATCGCTCTGCCCACCGGACAGGAAGGCAATGCCGGGAACCGCTGCCGGCACGGTACGCTTCAGGATCGCCAGCGTGCGCTCGGCCACTTCTTGCGGGCTGGCCTGCACCGGGCAGCTCTTCGCAGAAATCACCATGGAGGGCTTGAGCACCATGTGCTCCAGCACCACGCGCTGGTTGTACAGCGAATCGAACACGGCGTTGAGGGTCCATTCCGTGACTTCCTCGCAGCGTTCGATGGTGTGGCTGCCATCCATCAGCACTTCGGGCTCCACAATCGGCACCAGTCCCTGCTCCTGACAAATGGCGGCATAGCGAGCCAGCGCATGAGCATTGGCTCCGATGCACGATGCCGAGGGGATTGCATCACCGATGGTGATCACGCCGCGCCACTTGGCAAATCGGGCGCCCAGCTTGTAATAGTCGGCACAACGCTTGGCCAGTCCATCCAGGCCTTCAGTCACGGTTTCGCCGGCGCACAGCGCCATGTCCTTGGCACCGCTGTCGACCTTGATGCCGGGAATGACGCCCTGGCTGGTCAGAAGCTTGGAAAAGGGCGTTCCGTCAGCCGATTTCTGACGCAGCGTCTCGTCGTACAGAATCACGCCGCTGATGTAGTCGCCGATGCCGCGGGTGGTGAACAGCATGTCGCGATAGGCGCGACGGTTCTCTTCAGTGTTCTCGACGGCAATGCTGTCGAAGCGCTTCCCGATGGTGCCCGTGGACTCGTCGGCGGCAAGAATTCCCTTGCCCTTGGCAACCATGGCTCTGGCCACCTTGGCCAGTTCGCTTGAGCTCATTTAAACCCCTCCGGATGGCGTTTTCAGGTATCCGCTTCAGGCGAAGCGGGAACTGGCGATTTTACCGGTTCCAGAGGGCAAAAACCACGGGAAAACCGCGCCTTGGGAGGTCAGCGCCCGCGCTGCTTGCGGTGATCACCCACCCTGACGATTTTCATCGTATTGGTGCCCCCTGCGGCCCCGATCGGCTCGCCAATGGTCAGGACGATGAGGTCGCCGTCCTTGACCACGCCGTTGCTGACCAGCACCTGTTCGGCTTCGGCCAGCAGCTCTTCGCGGCTATCCCCGACGTATCGCATCATGAGCGGGTAGGTATCCCGAAAAAGCGTGGCCCGGTAGCGGGTGCTGGCCTTTGAGGTCAGCGCATAGATCGGCACCCCACAGTTCAGCCGCGACATCCACAAGGCAGTCGACCCGGATTCGGTCAGGGCCGCGATGGCGTTGACTTTGAGGTGGTAGGCGGTGAACAAGGCTGCCATGGCGATGGACTGGTCCACCCGGTTGAAGCGCCGGTTGAGGAACTCCTGATCCAGCGTGACAGGCTGGGTCTGTTCGGCCTCGATGCAGATGCGGTCCATGGCCTCGACCACCTTGACCGGATACTTGCCGCTGGCCGTCTCGGCCGACAACATGACGGCATCTGTGCCATCCAGCACCGCATTGGCCACGTCCGAAACTTCCGCACGAGTCGGAATAGGGCTGGAAATCATGGACTCCATCATCTGCGTGGCGGTGATGGTCAATTTGTTGAGTTCGCGCGCCATGCGGATCATGCGCTTTTGCAGCGCCGGGACGGACGCATCCCCCACTTCGACCGCCAGATCGCCGCGAGCCACCATGATGCCGTCGGACGCGGACATGATGTCCTCGAGCGTCTTGGGTTCGACCGCTTCGGCGCGCTCGATCTTGGCGATGAGCAATGCATCGCCGTTGGCGGCGCGCTGCAACTGCCGCGCCATGTACATGTCCGCGCTTGACTTGGGAAATGACACGGCCAGGTAATCCACCTTGATGGCCGAAGCGGTGCGGATGTCTTCCATGTCCTTGGCTGTGAGTGCCGGCGCCGTCAGGCCACCGCCTTTGCGATTGATTCCCTTGTTGTTGGAAAGCTCGCCGCCATGAACCACCCGGCAATGCACGACGCTGCCGCGCACGTCCAGCACCTCGAATACGATGCGGCCGTCGTCGAGCAGCAGCAGATCGCCAATCCTGGAGTCTCGGGGCAACTCTTTGTAATCCAGTCCCACCCCGTCCTGATCACCGAGCGTGCGCTCGGCATCCAGCGTAAAAAGATCGCCGTCGGCCAGCGTGATGCGGCCGTCTTTGAATTTGCCAATACGGATCTTGGGGCCCTGCAGATCGGCCATGATGCCGACCGTGCGGCCGACTTTGAGTGCGGTTTCGCGCACCAGCGCGGCGCGCTTGATGTGATCTTCAGTGGTGCCGTGCGAAAAATTCAGGCGCACGACATCAACGCCGGCCAGAAACATCTGCTCCAACACGTCCGCATCGCTGGAAGCCGGCCCCAGAGTGGCCACAATCTTCGTGCTGCGCAGCATGAATGTCTCCGGAATCTTGAAGGTCTATGTCTCGAAGAAGCTTGTCTGAAGCCACTCTACAGGATATTACGCCGCCGAATATGACAATCCATGCGAGACGCGAGCCACCCTCCTGCGCCGCTCATCGCATTGTGCAATCAGCCCTTGGCACGCTGCTCGAGCACCTCGATGGCGGGGAGCACGTGACCCTCGAGAAACTCCAGAAACGCTCCACCGCCAGTCGAAATGTAGGAAATCCGGTCGGTGATTCCGTACTTGGCGATGGCCGCCAGCGTATCGCCTCCACCGGCAATGGAGTAGGCGCTGGAATCGGCAATGGCATTGGCAATGGTCTTGGTACCATTTCCAAACTGGTCGAATTCGAACACGCCGACCGGGCCGTTCCAGACGATGGTCCCGGCCTTGCCCAGCATCTGTGCCATGGCTGCGGCGCTCTGGGGTCCGATGTCGAGAATCATGTCGTCATCGGTGACGTCGCGCACCAGCTTGGTCTCCGCCCTGGCCTGCGCCGAAAACTCCTTGGCGGTGATGACGTCGATGGGCAACGGCACATGCCCTCCTTTGGCCATGATGGCCGACATCACCTTGTTCGCGGAGCCCACCAGGTCAGGTTCGGCCAGCGACTTGCCAATGCGCGCGCCGGCAGCCAGCAAAAACGTGTTCAGAATGCCGCCGCCGACGATCAGGTGATCGACCTTCTGCGCGAGCGATTCCAGGATGGTGAGCTTGGTCGACACTTTGGAGCCGGCGACGATCGCCACCATGGGCCGGGCAGGACTCTCCAGCGATAGCGACAAGGCTTCGATCTCGGCCGCCATGAGCGGACCGGCGCAAGCCACGGGAGCAAACCGGGCCATGCCTGAAGTGGTGGCCTCGGCGCGATGCGCGGCGCCGAAGGCGTCGTTGACATAGACATCGCACAGCGCGGCGAGTTGACGGGACAGGGCCTCATCATTCTTCTTTTCGCCCTTGTTGAAACGACAGTTCTCCAGCAGAACCACTTCACCGGCCTTGACGTCAACACGATCCACCCAGTCGGTGCGCAGCGGGACCGGTCGCCCCAGCAATTCGGATAGCCGCGCAGCCATGGGTGCGAGCGAATCCCGGGCATTGAATTCCCCCTCTTTGGGACGTCCCAGGTGCGAGGAGACCATGACGGCAGCGCCCGCCTTCAGCGCCATCTGGATGGCGGGCACCGAGGCGCGAATCCGTGTGTCATCCGTGATGCGGCCCGCTTCGTCCTGCGGAACATTCAGGTCAGCGCGAATGAACACCCGCTTGCCGGCGAGATTCAGATCAGACATTCGGAGGACTTGCATCTTGATACTTTCCGGCCACGCTGCCGCGCGGATGAGGCCAGACTCAGGCTTGCCGCCCGCCCGTCAGGACTTCGGGACGGGCTGTGGCATTCATCCGCGCAGGGTCGCGACGCTATTCGACTTGTTGCGTGTGGATTACTTCGCGCTCATCAGCGCGGCGGTGGTGTCCAGCATGCGATTGCTGAAACCCCATTCGTTGTCGTACCAGGAACACACCTTGACCAGCGTGCCGGACACCTTGGTCAGCGTCGCGTCAAACGTGGAAGACGCCGGGTTGTGGTTGAAATCGACAGAAACCAGCGGATCGGTGTTGTACTCCAGCACACCCTTCAGATCGGTCTCGGAGGCCTGCTTCACCGCATTGTTCACCTCGTCCACAGTCGTTTCGCGCTTGGCGACAAAGGACAGATCGACGAACGAAACATTGATGGTCGGCACACGGATGGAGAATCCATCCAGCTTGCCATCCAGATGCGGCAACACCAGGCCTACTGCTGCGGCGGCGCCGGTCTTGGTAGGGATCATGGACATGGTGGCGGAACGCGCACGGCGCAGATCTTCGTGATACACGTCGGTCAGCACCTGATCATTGGTATAAGCATGGACAGTTGTCATCAAACCGGTCACGACACCCAGCCGGTCGTCGAGTGCCTTGACCAATGGCGCGAGGCAATTGGTGGTGCAGGAAGCATTCGAGATCACGGTGTGCGAACTCTTCAGCACGTTGTGGTTCACGCCGTAGACGACCGTTGCATCAACGTCCTTCCCGCCCGGGGCGGAGATGATGACTTTCCTGGCGCCGGCGGCAAGGTGTGCGGACGCTTTTTCCTTGCTGGTAAACAAACCGGTGCACTCCAGCACGACATCGACATTGAGCTCCTTCCAGGGCAACTCGGCCGGATTGCGCTTCGCACAGACCTGGATGCGATCGCCATTGACCACCATGTGGCCGCCATCAACGGTAACGGTGCCTGCGAACTTGCCATGCGCCGTGTCATAGCGCGTCAAATGGGCGTTGGTATTTGCATCGCCAAGGTCATTGATCGCCACGATCTGGATGCCGTGCTTCTTTCCACCCTCGTAGAACGCACGCAGGATATTGCGGCCGATGCGGCCGTAGCCATTGATGGCAACTCGAATCGTCATCACTACACTCCCTCAAGAAAATCCGTTTAAGCGGGAAAGACGGTTGCCCTTCACCCGCAGCCAACTCTTTAAGTATTCACTGAACAAGGGGGCATGCCCCCTTGTATATCCCCAACTTCAGAGGGAAGCTTTTCGAGGCATGCTGATTTTCTGCACTTGATCAGCGCTTCCTTAACTAAAGAACGCTCTTCACGGCCTTGCTCAAATTGTCCGCCGTGATGCCAAAGAACTTGAACAACTCTCCCGCCGGGGCCGATTCGCCGTAGCGATCGAGGCCGATCACGGCGCCGCGCCGGTCGTCCACGGCACCCACATATTTGCGCCAGAAATCCGTCACACCGGCCTCAATGGCGACACGTGGAACGCCAACAGGCATTACCGATGCGCGGTAAGCCGCATCCTGACGATCAAATACCGTGGTCGACGGCATCGAGACAACGCGCACGGCAATGCCTTCTGCCGCCAGCGCCGTCTGTGCAGCCATCGCCAGTTGCACTTCCGAACCCGTTGCCAGAATGACAACTCGTGCACCAGGCGCATCAGACAGGATGTACCCACCCCGCCGAACCAATGCCGCATCGCCGTCGGCTGCGTGTTGCTGTGGCGGCAGGTTCTGCCGCGACAGCAGCAGCGCCGACGGGCCATCCGCACGCTCGATGGAAGCAGCCCAGGCGACTGCCGTCTCGACTCCGTCGGCAGGACGCCAGACGTCCAGTTGCGGAATCATTCGCAGGCTGGCCGCGTGTTCGACGGACTGATGCGTCGGGCCATCTTCACCCAGACCGATCGAGTCATGCGTGAAGACGTAGATGGTGCGGATCTTCATCAGTGCCGCCATGCGCAGGGCATTTCTGGCGTAGTCGGAGAAGGTCAGGAAGGTGCCGCCATAGGGAATGAATCCACCATGCAATTCCAGGCCGGTCATGATCGCGGCCATGCCGAATTCACGAACGCCATAAAACAGATAATTGCCGCCGCCCTCGCGGCCAACCGGCTTGGATCCGGACCACATCGTCAGGTTTGAGCCGGCCAGATCGGCGGAACCGCCAAGCAGTTCAGGCAAGGTCGGTGAAAAACCTTCAATCGCATTCTGTGACGCTTTGCGGCTGGCGATGTTTTCCGCCTTGGCGGCGACTTGGGCTATGCAAGCATCGCGCTGTGACGGCCAGGCCTGAGGCAGGTCACCAACCATGCGGCGCGTGAACTCACGCGCCAACTCGGGATGCTGTGCGGAATAGGACGCGAACAGCTTCTTCCATTCTGCCTGGCGACGCGAACCCTTGCGACGTGTATTCCAGCCTGCATAGACCTCAGCCGGCATGTGGAAAGGGGCATGCGGCCAGCCAATGGCCTCGCGGGTCGCAGCGATTTCCTTGTCGCCCAGCGGCGCGCCATGCACGCCACCGGTATTGGCCTTGGCAGGGGAACCCTTGCCGATGGTGGTCTTGCAGCAGATCAGCGTCGGCCGCGCGGTCTCGCGCTTGGCCTTGGCAATGGCACGACTCACTGCGGCGACGTCGTGCCCATCGACGTTGGCGATGACCTGCCAGCCATAGGCCGCGAAGCGCTTGGGGACATCATCGCTGTACCAACTGCGCATCGAACCTTTCTCGGAATCGATGGAAATGCCGTTGTCGTCATAAAGTGCGATCAGCTTTCCGAGACCCAGCGTCCCGGCCAGCGCACAGGCTTCGTGGGATATCCCTTCCATCATGCAACCATCGCCCAAGAAGGCGTAGGTTTGATGGTCAACGATCTCGAGGCCCGGACGATTGAACTCGGCCGCCATCAATCGCTCGGCAATGGCCATGCCGACGGCGTTGGAAATGCCCTGCCCCAGCGGACCCGTGGTGGTCTCGACACCAGGCGCCATACCGTACTCGGGATGGCCCGGCGTCTTGGAATGCAATTGGCGGAAGTGCCGCAACTCTTCCATTGGCAAATCGTATCCGGACAAATGGAGCGCGGCGTAGAGCAACATGGAACCATGGCCATTGGACAGGACAAATCGGTCGCGGTCAGCCCATTTCGGATCGGCAGGATTGTGGCGCAGGTGCTTGGTCCAAAGGGCGACTGCAATTTCCGCCATGCCCATGGGCATGCCTGGATGACCCGAATTCGCCGTTTGAACAGCGTCCATCGCCAAGGCCCTGATTGCGTTCGCGAGATCGCTGGTGTTGGCAGATACGCCGGTTGGTTGGCTCAATTCAATCCCTGTCTTGGTAATCGGAACGCGTTGCGGGAAATGACGGGTATGCAGGACAACTGCCTTGGAACCGGCAGAAAGCGCGCCGGGAAAGCTTATAATTATCGGGCATTCTCGCTTTCTTGGCGAGATTTGGCCGGTTTTTGGTGTGCGCACCGCCCGTTTCCGGCATGCGCCTTGGGAGGACTGCGTGGACCGGAAAAAGTTAGCCTTTATCGGACTCGGCGTCATGGGGTTCCCTATGGCCGGACACCTCGCCGTCAAGGGAGGGTACGCGGTGTCGGTCTACAACCGTACGCCAGCCAAGGCGGATGCTTGGGTAGCTCGATTTGGCGGTAGAAAGGCGGACACGCCAGCCGAAGCTGCTCGCGGGGCAACCCTTGTTTTTGCCTGTGTCGGCGACGATCCTGACCTTCGGGAAGTGACCACCGGCCCTCACGGCGCCTTTTCCGCCATGTCCGAAGGCACGATCTTTGTGGACCACACAACCTCGTCCGCCAATGTGGCGCGCGAATTGGCTAGCGCCGCACAAACACGTGGCATCAGTTTCCTGGATGCGCCAGTCTCCGGTGGCCAGGCCGGTGCAGAAAACGGCGTACTGACCGTCATGGTCGGTGGGGACCCCGATGCATTTGAATCCGCTCAGCCACTCATGGCGCACTATGCCAAGGCCGTCACCTTGATGGGACCATCCGGGAACGGGCAATTGACGAAGATGGTGAACCAGATCTGCATTGCCGGTCTGGTCGAAGCCTTGTCCGAGGGGGTGAATTTCGCCGAGCACGCGGGTCTGGACCCGCAGCGGGTTCTGGACGTCATATCCAAAGGGGCGGCGCAATCGTGGCAGATGGAGAATCGCGGAAAAACCATGGTCGAAGACAAGTTTGATTTCGGCTTCGCCGTCGACTGGATGCGCAAGGATCTTAGAATCTGCATGCAGGAAGCCGAGCGGAACCAGGCTGCAATACCCGTCACACAGCTCGTTGCGGCATTTTATGACCAGATATCGCAGGACGGCGGCGGTCGCTGGGATACCTCCAGCCTGGTGCGCCGGCTGAGAAAGCAGCATTGACACGCCCCTTCCCTAGAGCCGATACCGCCTTTTTCGAAATCATCAGTGGAGAGCCAACTCATGACCATGCCATTTCAGTGGGCCAGCGCCTACACATCGCAACACGCCGCTCCCGAAACAGCGCCGGATAGCGCGCTATGGTTCGTGTTCCGCGGATCTGACCTGCTTGTCACTCAAGGCCCGGCCGGACAGGCGGAATTGCCGCCCGTGTCGCATCCGGACTCGCTGGGTCTGAGCGGTGTTCGAAATCAGTATCTGGGACTGCTTGGTGACACGCATTGCTATGTACTCGAAGTTGCCAAAGAGACCTTAGAACCTGATGGTTGGGGCTGGGTCAACCTGCGCAACCTTTACGGCGCCATGGACGATGACTTGGTGTCCGTGGCAGGACGAGCTCTGCAGCTGGTGGAGTGGGAACGTACCCACCAGTTCTGCGGTGTCTGCGGGACGTCAACGGAACTGCGTGCATCTGAACGCGCACGCGAGTGCCCTTCGTGCGGATACATCGTGTATCCGAAGATCACCCCTGCCATCATGGTTCTGGTGCGCGACGGCAACCGCCTCCTGTTCGGTCGCTCGCCGCACTTCCGCCGCGGGATGTACAGCGCGCTGGCAGGCTTTGTTGAGCCCGGAGAAACACTCGAACAGTGTGTGGCGAGAGAAGTATTTGAAGAAGTCGGCCTCAAGGTGAAGAACATCCGTTACTTCGCCAGTCAGCCCTGGCCGTTTCCACATCAGATCATGATCGCTTTCTTTGCCGACTACGAAAGTGGTGAAATCACGGTAGATCCCGCCGAGATAGAAGAGGCAAACTGGTTCGAAATTAACAATTTACCTCGCCTTCCGGGTAAAATGTCGATTGCGCGCCGCCTCATTGATGCGGCCGTAGGGGAGATGTAAACATCTCGGAAGAACAACGGCGGCATGGGGATTTATGCAAATTGAACGGTCTTCATCTTGTCGCCGATCTGTATGGCTGTAGAGGGGATGCGCGCTATCTGACTGACCGGGAAGCTCTCCGGCAGTTGTGCATCAGCGCGGTCCAGAACTCCGGACTGACCAGCCTTGGGGATCTATTCCACCAGTTTGAAGGTGAATCAGAAGATGATGCCGGCGGCGTCACCGGAGCCATCGTGCTTGCCGAGTCCCATCTGGCAATCCACACGTGGCCGGAACTCAACAGCGTCACGCTGGATGTGTACGTCTGCAATTACACCAAGGACAACAGCGCGAAAGCGCACGGCGTTCTTCGTGATTTGATGGCTGCATTCGACGCAACGGATTACGTGCGCCACGACGTGCCGCGCGATCGTCAGCATCTGTACGAACACCTCAATGGCGATTACGGATTTTTCGTCCGTTCTACCAAGAGATTGGAAGAGTTCCACACGGGGTTGCAGAAGCTTGAGGTGCATGAAACCCCCCAATTTGGAAAATTGCTGCGCCTGGATGACTGTTTTCAGACATCCGAGCGGGATGAATTCGTCTATCACGAAAACCTGATCCATCCTTCTCTGACCGCACATGCCAGCCCAAGGCAAGTACTGATCATTGGCGGTGGCGATGGCGGCGCCGTTGAAGAAGCCCTGAAACATCCGTCTGTCGAGCGGGTCACCCTGGTCGAACTGGACGGCAAGGTGGTCGAGATCGCCAGAAAACATTTGGGCGAAATTCATCGCGGCGCGTTTGAAAGCCCCCGTCTGCGCTTGTTGATTGAGGATGGCCTGAAGTTTCTTGCCGAGACCAATGAGAAATTCGATGTCATCGCCCTCGACTTGCCAGACCCCGTTGGTCCGGCTACAGCGCTTTATGAAGAAGCGTTCTTCCGCGATTGCAAGCTGGCGCTGGCCTCCGGGGGCATCTTGACCCTGCACATGGGTTCACCCGTGTCGCGTCCAGATCGTGTGCGGGAACACTTCGCCCGCCTGACGCGGGTATTTTCAGTGGTGCGGCCCTACACGATGTTTATTCCGCTTTATGGTTGCCTTTGGTCAATGGCGACCTGCTCGGAGTCCTTGGACCCGGTCGCCATTGATGCAGTTGAAATCGATCGTCGCATTGCACGCCGCGGATTGACGCTTCTTCAGTACTACAACGGTTCTACACATCAGGCCGTCTTTGCGCTGCCGAATTTTGTACGGGATTTGACAGTAGGCACTCGACCTGCGCCAACACTTGTCACCAAGCAGCGAACCGCAGCCGGAAAATAGACCGGGCACGACAACAAAAAAGGGGCGGAATATCCGCCCCTTTTCATTTGACGAGGGTGTTGATCAGCCCTTGTAGGCAACCACCCGTTGCCGTTGTTCGCCCAATCCTCGAATGCTCAGTGTCATGACATCGCCCGGCTTTAGGAAAATAGGCTCCGGCTTCTTTCCCGAACCGACTCCGGCCGGTGTCCCGGTTGTAATCACATCGCCCGGCAGAAGCGTCATGTACTGACTGACATGGGAAACGATCTGGCGTACCGAGAAGATCATATCCCGCGTGTTCCCCGTTTGCATGCGATCGATGTTCACATCAAGCCAGATCTCCAGCTTTTGGGGATCGGTGATTTCATCCGTGGTCACCAGCCAGGGGCCGATGGGTCCGGCGCTGTCGAAGCCTTTGCCCTTGTCCCACTGCGAAGTTGCCTTCTGGAACGAACGCTCCGAGACGTCATTGACGATGGTGTAACCGGCGACGTAGTCCAACGCCTTTTCCTCTGAGACGTACTGCGCCTTGCAACCGATGACCACGCCCAGTTCGGCTTCCCAATCCAGCTGCGTGGACCCTTTGGGCTGAATCACATCGTCGTTCGGGCCGGTTATGCTGGTCGTCGCCTTCATGAATACGAGAGGCTCCGACGGGATCGGCAAATTGGCTTCGGCAGCATGATCGCGATAGTTGAGTCCGATCGCGACAATCTTTGATATTCCGGTGTAGGGCACGCCAAACCTGGGATTTCCCCGGACCAGTGGAAGCGATTCGGCGCGAATGCGTCGAAGCTTGGCGAGTCCTTTGGGCGAAATCGTTTCCTGGTCAATATGGGGCACAATTGCGGACAGATCACGCAACTGGCCCTGAGCGTCAATCATTCCTGGTTTCTCAAATCCGTTTCGGCCCCAACGACAAAGCTTCATGTGTGCTCCACTTGCTGTGATTGGTCACGGCAGCGGATGAAAAGGCTCTGAAACACACTGGCCTAGCCAGCATTTACCGGCAGCGTAAGAGGTTTCCGAAATCGTCCGGAACCGAGACGCCCCACCCTTTCCAGTCCACTGCCAGCCGGTAGGTTCCTGAAACCGTGGCCTTGATACGGCACACGTCCAAACCGGCGCTGCTTTTTAGTTATTCGCTTATTATAACAGCTGAAATGGGCGCAGGCGATGGGGTGTCATTCTAACATCATGATTTATAGGTAATTTAATTCGACAAACTCTTGACCCAATGCCCTCTAGGGGACGTTCTGGCAGCTTGATCGGCACAGCGGATGGTCACTCAATTCACTCAACCGATCTGCATGATCGGTGGAACAATCGTCCCAAAAATTGAAATAACCAACTGTTGTTAAACAATTAATTTTCAAAGGAAGCCGTGACAACAGTGTGTACACGCTGACTTTAGCGCTTTTTCTTCTTCGACTTTGGAGACGGGATCAAAACCGTTCCCCGGCATTTTTTTGCACCGCACCAACACGGCCAACGTTTCTTCAGTGCCTTGGTGAGCGGTTCGCCTGCCTCGATGGCATAGTCATAAGTCAGTTCTTCACCAGCGCGTATGCGGCGGGCCGCCCTGATAAAAATGCGCTTGTTTTCCTCATAAGTGTCACAGTTCGGCGCGCATGAGTGATTGATCCAACGTGCGGCATTGCCCTGCGAACCACCATCGATGTTGTAGTCGTGTTCAACACCGAATACAAACGTGTGGTTCAACCCGTCAAGGTCCTCCGGGTAGCGGCGCTCGATCTCGGCCTCCGAGATGATCTCGCCCTTGTACTCGATGACGGTGTCATCCTCGTTGATCGGCAAACGAGCGAACACGCCCCGCCCGTGAATTCCGGATTGGCGGACAACGAAGCGAGGCCCTTTTCTGACGACTATATTGTTTTTCATGGATATGCCCGAAAAGCGTGAATTGTCTGCGCGCCGCCCAGCC
>CANIIN010000010.1 GCA_947467405.1 Betaproteobacteria bacterium
CGCACGACAAGCTGATCCTGCATGCCGGTCAGCGCACCGCCGGGTTCGAGCAACGGCCGCAGGATCGGCAGCACCTGCTCCACACTACGGTAGCGCAGCGTGATGATTTCCATGTCAGCCTGCGCCGGCAGACTGACCAGCACGACTGCTAGCGCGATGAAAAGCGCCGCTCCTTGCCGCAACCTGTTTCGAATACGCAACAGGACGGCTCGTAACGGGGGCACGCTGGAAATCGATTTTTCTGGCTTTGACATGTCAATTCAACGCATTACCCGGATACCAGAGGACCGGCTGACGACAACCATCCCGGATTATTTGCTTTACTTTCGAGCAGCATGCTACTAAATTACTTGAATGAGAAGCTACAAGCAATTGTTTATTATTGCTTTACAACCATTGCTGACGGCCCTTTTCCTGGCCGGCTGCGGCGCCATCACGCCGGCGCCGGTTGCCGAGCCCGTGCCGAGCGCAACCAGCGCGCCGGCCGTCGTCATTGCTCCCGCCACACTTCCCGAACCTTCTCGCCAAGCCACGTCACGCCAGGAGCGCGCGGCACGCATGCCGGAACGCTCCCCGGAACTGCTGCTGCAGGCGCTGGCGACATCCGGACTCGACTACCGTCGTGGTGGTCAATCGCACACCTCCGGCTTCGATTGCAGCGGACTCGTTGCGCACGTGTTCCAGCAGGCTTACGGCGTGAAACTGCCGCACAACTCCCGCGCCCAGAGTGCCTACGGCAAACCCATCCAGGTGGCGGAACTGGAAATGGGCGACCTGGTGTTCTTCAACACCGAGCAGCCGTTCTCGCACGTCGGCATCTATCTCGGCGACAACCGTTTCATTCATGCCCCCAAGCCCGGTGCCGTGGTACGGACTGAAAACTTCACGGCACGTTACTGGAAGACACGCTTCAACGGCGCCCGGCGCATCGTCGATTAGGGTCACCGCGCAAGGGGGCCGCTGTGACGACCATGAGCCCCTTTGCCTGTCACCACGTCAGCGGGACGCGTGTCGGGGCGACTGGCGGAATCAACGGACGACCGGCGCCGCGCCCAGCGCCGTCGAATGCAGCGGGGCAAACCCCGCTACGCCCAACGCGGTCAGCCGGGCGCGCAGCTTGGGTATCTGCTCCTGCGCGGCCCGCTCACCTTCCAGCACCGCCAGATGACGTGACTGGAAATCCGTGCCGGCGATATTGCTGACCTTGGGCTGGATGACAATATCGGCCAACGGCAATTCCGCAGCCACCAGGCTCTGACCCATGATGGCGAAGGTCTGCAGCAGCACTTCGAAACTGCTGAGGGTTTTCTGTTCACGCGGTCGCGCCGAAATGTCCACCGCGATCACGATGTCCGCGCCCAGGCTGCGGGCGATGCGCACCGGCACCGGCGCGACCAGTCCGCCATCGACGTATTCCTTGCCGCTGATCGACACCGGTTGAAACACACCCGGCACACTGGACGATGCGCGCACCGCCATGCCGGTATTGCCGGTGCGAAATACCAGCGCTTCGCCGGTCTGCAGATTGGTGGCCACCACGCCCAGCAACCGCGGCAGCTTCTCGATGGGACGATTGCCGACGGCGCTGTTGACGAAATTCTGCAGCGCTTCGCCCTTGATCACGCCACGCGATGGCAGCGACCAATCGGTGATGGCGCTGTCATCCATGCCCAGCGCCACGCGCTGCAGGTCGAACCCGGACAGGCCGCTGGCATACAGCGCACCCACCAGGCTGCCGGCACTGGTGCCGACCACGATGTCCGGCACGATGCCCTGCGCCTCCAGCGCCTTGATGACGCCGATATGCGCAAAGCCACGCGCGGCACCGCCGCCCAGCGCCAATGCGATGCGCGGCGGCGCACGGGGCGCAGGCGGCTCGGCAGCGGCGGCCTTGACCGCGGACTGCGCGTCCGGTGCAACGACCGCGGCAGGCTTGCTTGCACAACCGGCCAAAGTCAACGACAGGAGCAGCACAAAACGAAACAGCCAGACCGATACGGGGCCTGGCTGATTCGAGAACGCTTGATTGCAGGGATACATGGCGGATTCAGTCATCAGGAGGCAGTTGGATTGGCTAAACCGTCCGCGGATCCCTGATGACCTCCGTCACCACCACGTCGCAGAGCGCAACGGGGGCAAGGCGGAAAGATTCAGGCCTTGGAACGGCTGCGGTATTCGCCGGTGCGGGTATCGATTTCGATACGGTCACCGGTTTCGCAGAATGCCGGCACCGGAATCTCGAAGCCGGTCTTCAGCCTGGCGGGCTTCAGCACCTTGCCCGACGTATCGCCGCGAACGGCCGGTTCGGTGTACTCGATTTCACGAACCAGTGTCTGCGGAACGGCCACGGAGATGGGACGCTCCTGAAACAGCACCACTTCGCAGGGCATGCCTTCTTCCAGGTAGTTCAGCGCATCGCCCATGTTGTCCGGGTCGATCTCGAACTGGTTGTAGTCGGCATCCATGAACACGTAGAAGGGGTCGCCGAAGTACGAGTAGGTGACTTCCTTGCGCTCGAGATTGACCATCTCGAACTTGTCGTCGGCGCGATAGACGGTTTCGCTGGCGGCGCCCGTCAGCAGGTCCTTCAGCTTCATCTTCACCACGGAGGCGTTGCGGCCCGACTTGCTGAATTCGGCCTTCTGCACGACCTGCGCGTCCTTGCCCACCATGATGACGTTGCCGGCGCGAATTTCCTGAGCGATCTTCATGCTATGTATCCCGTGTCTGAATCAGTCTGTTTATCTGAATGCTCGTCAGCCTGCTGCTGGTGCGGTGCGACCGCCAATGCTTTGACCAATCCATGCGCTGTTGCCAATGCAGGGTGGTCCAATCTGCCAGAACAAGCGCACCGGCGGGAAAGCTGCTGAAGAAAGCCGGACATTTTAGCGCAACGCCCCTGTTATGACGAGGGCAAGGGGTCAGATTTTGAGGTTTCAGCCCGGAATCAGGCCTTGGAGCGCTTCTTTCGGCAGAAATCGACCAGTTTCCCGGCGAGGTCCTGTTGCCGTATCAAACCGTTCGACCAGTCGCTGGCATGCTGCAGTAGCACTCCGCCATCCGAGGCGAGTTGCGCCCATGCCGCAGCAAGTTGCCCTCCTGCCTCCACCGCCGAGATCTTTCCGACCGCGACTCCGCCGTCCGCTGACTGGCCGTTCCAGGTGCGCCAGAGGCTGCGAAACGCGGACTGCAGGCCGGCCGGCAAGTCGGCGCAATAATTGTCGAGGAAGGCCTCGAGCTTCACGCCGTGGGTGTTTTCCTGTTGCGGGTAGATGTGCCACACAAACGGCCGGGCCGCCCATTGTGCGCGCACGAAGGAATCTTCACCTCGCACGAAGTTCCAGTCGCAGGCCCAGAGCAACAGATCGTAATCATCCTGCGTGAGGAACGGCAGAAAGCGGATTTCCAGATTGCCGCGCCGGACGGATTCGCCAGTCCCTGCCACAGCCTGACCGAGCCAGCGCAACACATCCGGCCGTATTCGACTGTCGGTCACGGCAAGGCAGACCGGGGTATCACCTTTGCTCCAGACATCCAGCAATCCACCCAGGTGCGGATTTTCGTACCCGAACAGGGAGATCGCAGTGGCCCCTGGCGAAGGAGAAAGCCACCCAAAGCGCTTCCAGAAAGCATCGATCGCTTCGTCATGGCCTTGAAAAACTGCGCAACGCAACTTCAAGTCCACTTCGCGCAGCAGTCCGCCCGTGTCGGCACTAAAGCCCGGGAAGAAAAAATAACGATCGATGTCCAATCGCGGATGGGGTGACGGCAATCCGTGATGCGACGCCACCCATGCTTCGGCACTGAGGTATTCGAGCGTGATCCAGATGGGACGATGCCCAGGCGGACAACTTGTCGTGGCACTCAATACAGAAGAAGCCAGACGTTCCGAATAAGTGTCCGGCAGCCCGCAACCGAATGCCTCAACGACAACGTCGGGCATCGTGATCGCATCGATGGCGTCACCGGCGCCGGCAGCAAAATCGGCCTCACGCCAGACACGTACCTCGACTCCATCGACCCGTTGTGCCGGTTCCGAATCGTTCACCACGGGATTCAACGCGTGCAGCGCGGCGAGGTGGTCGATCCACAGTCGCACCTGGCAGCCATGCTCGGCATGCAGTTGTCGCGCCAGTCGCCAGCAAACGGCAGCATCACCATAGTTATCGATGACGCGACAGAAAATGTCCCAGGCGGGCTGCTGCAAACAGGTCAACCTTCGCGCAGGTCGAAGACCACCGGCACATCGACCGTGAACTCTCGGCCGCGCAACGACAGCGGAACCTGCGCCCAAGGTCGCCCCTTCTTCACCATGTCGAGGGCTGTGTCATCCAGCAACTGAAAACCGCTGGAGGTCTTGATCGAATAACTTTGTGGCATTCCATTGCTGCCCATGACAAGACGTATCTCCACCTTACCCTGCCATCCCTTCTCCATCGCCTGCGCCGGATACCGCTTATAGCGTCGGGCGCCCATCAATATGTCCTGAAGAAATCGGCCAATTGACCCTGCATCAGCGGCATTTTGCTGCGATTTATTCACATCCACCGACGCCACTTCCTGACTACCCGGGCTGCCGGCCGCTGGCGGCGCCGATGCAGCAACCGGCGGTGGTTGAACGGGTTGCGGCGCCGCTGCCCCAGGCGTTGCAGGGGCCGAAGGCGGGGTAGATGGCAAAGCCGGCGGCGCGGCGGCGACATGGGGCGCCGTTGCAGGAGCCGGTGTCGCCATGGCAGGCACAGTCAGCCGTGTCACGGACGACGGAGGCGGCTCGACGCGACGCGGCGGTTCCGGACGTACCGGCTCGGGTTTCAGTTGTTCAGGTTCAGGCAGCGACGCGCGCTCGCGAATCGCGCTGCGCGGCATCAGTCGCGCCTGCAGGACCATGTCACCTGGCGATGACGCCGGCCCCTGCCGCGCCGGCGTAAAGGCAAAGAGAACAACCAGATGCAGCATGACCGACACGGCGATCCCGATCGCGATGGAGCGATCGCTGATGTGCGTGGGAAAGTGCATGGCAACGTTCATGCGTCAGCGCGCCGGTCGTTGCCGATAGGCCTGATCGAATATGCCTTCGAGTGCCGGATGCGCTCCACGCAGGCCATCCACGACCTGCCTGGCCCAGTCGAAATACTGCTGTCGGCGCGCCAGGTCCCAGTTGGATGGCGCGTTGGTCGCCACATCGCGCAGGTTGCAGATCTTGTCGGCCAGTTTCACCAACTTCGCAGGGAGTGACAGCGTCGGTGAGTGAACGATCTGCAGGCGCTTGCGCTCTTCACGCGACAACAGCTTGTCGTCGGTGACTTCCAGCACGATGTCGCGGATCACCGCGCCAAACTCATTCAACAGCTCCTCGGGAGTCGTCTCGGTATCCTCCACCGTGTCGTGCAGCAACGCCGCACAGATGGTCGGCGTGTCGTGGACGCCTCCCTCGTTGATCAGGACGTTGGCCAATGCGATGGGATGATTGATGTAGGGCGAGGCAGCCGGATCCTTGCGGCGCTGGTCGCGATGCTTGTGGGCCGCGAACGCCAGCGCGTGCAGGACCTCCGACAATGAATGAACGTCTGGCTGGGTGCGGGACATGACGACTGGCTCCTCGACCAGGGGTCGGGCCCCTGTCGCTTTCGCAGCGATTGTAGCGCGGCTACGCCGCCGAAACAGGGCTGAACCCCAAGGCGCTTCGGCAAGAGACCAAAAAAATCGGGGAAGGTGCTTTCGCACCCTCCCCGATTTGTGCCACGAACTTTCGTTCGCCGATCGATGTCAGACCGGCTTGAACATCGGCATCGGCGGTGTTGCGCCGGAACCGTCGCCGGTCGGCTTGAAGACAACCTGTACTTTCTGTCCGACCTTGATGGTATCCAGATCACAGTCGACGATATTGGTCATCATGCTCGGGCCTTCGTCCAGCGTCACGTACGCAATCGCGTAGGGCGTGGGTGAGCCACGACGCAGCACGCTGTAGGTATAGACCGTGCCGGTGCCCTTGGCCACCGTCCATTCGGTCTGGTCGCTGAAGCAGTACGGACACAGGCTGCGCGGGTAGTGGTGGTACTCACCGCAGGCCTTGCACTTCTTGACCAGCAACTGACCCTTGGCTGCGGCCTCCCAATAGGGCTTGTTTTCCGGATACACCGCCGGGGCGGAGATCTTGCGATCCTGATATTGAGTCGCCATGACCTATTCCCTTTCCATGATCAGCGTGGCACTGCAGTGACGTGTTCCCAACGAGCCGCCGGTGCCCTGTGCGAGCGCAATGTCGCAATTCTTCACCTGCACCTTGGGGTGCGCTTCGCCGCGAAGCTGGCGCACCGCCTCGATGATCTTGGTGATGCCGCCGCGATTGGACGGGTGGTTGTTGCACAATCCGCCGCCGTCGGTATTGAACGGCAGCTTGCCGATGCCGGAGATCAGGTTTCCGTCGGAAACGAACTTGCCGCCCTCGCCCTTCTTGCAGAAACCGAGGTCTTCGAGTTGCAGCAGCACGGTAATGGTGAAGCTGTCGTAGATCGAGGCATATTTGATATCCGAGGGCTTGACGCCAGCCTCTTCAAAAGCCCGCGGGCCGGACCAGGCGGCGCCGGTCACCGTCAGATCGACCTTGCCGCCGTTCTGGCCGCGCGGTGCCTGGCCGGCGCCAATCACTTTCACCAACGGCCGTTTCAGGCTCCTGGCGATTTCCGGCTTTACCACGATCAGGGCACCGCCGCCGTCGCTGACCACGCAGCAGTCCATGCGGTGCAGCGGATCAGCAATCATCGGTGAACCGACGACTTCCTCGACCGTCACGACTTCCCGCAACATGGCATGCTCGTTGTACTGGGCGTGGTGCGATGCCGCCACCTTCACCCAGGCCAGTTGTTCGCTGGTGGTTCCATACAGGGCCATGTGGCGCATTGCCGCCATGGCATACATGTTGACGGTATTGGGACCGTAAGGCGCCTCGAACGGCACTTCGGGAATGTTTGGCGGAAACATCCGTGGCGCGGCGCCGCTATGTCCCTCGGAACGCGGGCGACCGGCCAGCGTGATCAGGGCGACATTGCACTTGCCTGCTGCAATGGCTTCCGCAGCATGGGCGACATGCACCATGTACGAAGAACCACCGGTGTCGGTCGAATCGATGTGACGCACATTGAGGCCCATGTAGTCGACCATGCCGACGGTATTCATGACGCCCGGCGCATCGCCGGCGCAGAAATATCCATCCACATCCCTGATGCTCAGCCCGGCATCCTCCAAGGCGCCCTTGGCGCACTCGGCGTGCAGCAGCGCCACTGATTTATCGTCAGCCTTGCGCGTGGGATGCTCAAAAGCCCCCGCGATATAGGCTTTTCCTTTAATGGTCATGTCTTGATTATCTCCAGGTCGGACGTCGTCTGTCGGTCGCGCGGCACCGGTCAACAGCAGGACCAGTGATGCACGGGAGGATTGTTGTTATCAGAGGCCGGTGCTCGGATGAGCCAGCCGATGCTCCGAGGACAATTCTAATGCCTGTGGCCATGTTTTTCGAGGGCATTTACAGGCCGGACCCACCGCCGAGCCAAACAGCCTCAATGCGTGGATGGGTAATGGCTCAACCAAAGGATATCTTGACTGCCGGCGGCGAATGCCCCCGAGGAACCCGAACTGACCGCCCATCGCGGCGTATCCGGGACTCTAGCCCTTTACCAGCCGAGATTGCAGTGGCGCGGCGGTTGAGCCCAGTCGCTGCCAAATTCATTGATGCTCCACTCACTGCCAGTCAAGGTGAACTCCAGCGGCGTGGCATTCTGGATCATGCTCAGTTTCAGTTCGACTCCGAGGCTGAATGCCAGTACGTAGAGATTTCCGCCGTGCGCGATGATCAGGGTTCGCTCAGCATCCGGATCCTCGAACGCCAGACCTCCCGGAATCCCGGGCTGCCCGAGTGCATCCTCGAACGCAGCCAGGGACCGCACGACGAATTCGTCAACGCGATCGCCATTAGGTGGATCAAAGCGCCAGTTCAGATTGACCGATGAAGTGCCGATCAGGTCACCAAACCAGCGCTCACGCAGACCGGCATGTGGCTGAGGCGACATGACCAACGCACGCCCGACTATGTTGGCGGTCTCCCATGCGCGCTGCATGTCGCTGGCCACAATGCGCCCGATTCGCGCGCCCTTCAGCAGGGGGGCGGCGTATTCTGCCTGGTCTCTTCCGCTCTGGTTGAGGCTGATTTCAGCGGACTGATAGACACGACGCAGGTTGCCATCCGTCTCCCCATGGCGCAGAAAAATGAACCGTCTCGCGACCGGCTCGATCCTGCGCATGCCCGGACAATCACGAAGGGCATCCAGTCCGTGCGTGACAATGCGCCGCGCCCAGAAGTCGGCATCCTCTGTTTGCGACGCCTCGCTCACTGGATAGCGATACGGTACTTGCCGATCTCCATGCGGGCGATCTGGTCACGATGGACTTCGTCCGGACCATCTGCAAAGCGCAGCGCGCGGGCTCTCGCGTACATGTATGCAAGTCCGAAGTCGGTGGTGATGCCCCCGCCGCCATGGGCCTGCATGGCCCAATCGATGATCTGGCAGGCCATGGTCGGAGCCGCCACCTTGATCATGGCGATCTCGGGCTTGGCGACCTTGTTGCCAACCTTGTCCATGCGATCCGCCGCGTACATGACCAGCAGGCGGGTCTGCTCGATCATGATGCGCGACTGTGCGATGCGCTCCATGGTGACGCCCTGTTGCGACAGCAATTTGCCGAACGGTTTGCGGACCAGCGAGCGCTTGACCATCTTTTCCAGCGCCACTTCGGCCTGACCGATGAGCCGCATGCAGTGGTGGATGCGGCCCGGCCCAAGCCGACCCTGCGCGATTTCGAATCCGCGCCCTTCGCCCAGCAACATGTTGCTCTTGGGGACGCGGACGTTGTCGAAGCTCACCATGGCGTGCCCGTGCGGTGCATCATCGAATCCGAACACCGGCAGCATGCGCTCGATCCTGAGACCGGGCGTGTCGCGCGGCACCAGAATCATGGATTGCTGGCGGTGACGGTCGGCGCCGTCCGGATCGGTCTTGCCCATCACGATCAGAATCTTGCAGCGCGGATCGCCCATACCCGACGACCACCACTTACGCCCATTGATCACGTAATGATCGCCGTCGGCAATGATGCGGGTCTGGATGTTGGTGGCGTCCGATGAGGCGACATCGGGCTCGGTCATGGCAAAACAGGAGCGGATCTCTCCGGCCAGCAGCGGCTCCAACCACTGCTTCTTCTGCTCTTCCGTACCGTAACGTTCGATCGTTTCCATGTTGCCGGTATCTGGCGCAGAACAGTTGAACACTTCCGATGCCCAGTGCACGCGGCCCATGATTTCACACAGCGGCGCGTACTCCAGATTGGTCAGACCCGCGCCACGCTTCGATTCCGGCAGGAACAGGTTCCACAGGCCGACCGCCTTGGCCTTCTTCTTCAGCTCTTCCACGATCGGAACCGGCTGCCAGCGATCAGCCGCCGCGTCCAGTTGATGGTGAAAGGTGGCCTCATTGGGGTAGACGTTCTCGTCCATGAACGCCTGCAGGCGTGCCATGAGGTCTTTCACCTTCTGGGAATGCTCGAACATGATGTGGCTCTCCTTTTTTTGAATTTGGAATGCAGGGGAAATTGAAACGGGCTTTGCCAAATTTGCCCCGACCGGCACGCCCAGCAGTGTGACCGATTACCGGCATCTTGTGAACATTCGCCTGGTTGTGGTGATCTTTGAGTCATTCCCGCACATCAATCAACCGCCGCTGCCCCAGGGTCAATGCAGCGCTCAGGCGCAATCGGGTCAATCCCAGTTCGATGACGCTTGGACCGGTGCGGACCGGAATGAAACATGCTATCAAGTGGAAATCAACCATGCGCGCTCGGTACCCGCACAAGGTGCCGCTTTGCCAGTTGCGACAAGGCCGCCCCCAGTTTTGGCGTACGCCGTCATTTGGCGATCCGATCGCGCACAATATGCCCTGAGCCAAGACGGCAATTGCAATTAAAATGGGCGAATGCAACACCATTGGCAATGCGTGCGTCGGGATGGACAAGAGTCGACTTTTCAATGAGTAGATCTACCGTCATCTTGCCTGACTCAAAGTCAGCGCACCACAGCCTCATTCTGATCAGAACGGTATGGACAAGGTAGACAGCATTGTCATCGGCGCCGGCGCGGTCGGTCTGGCCATTGCCCGGGAGTTGGCACTGGGTGGCCGCGAGGTCATCATCGTCGAGCGTGAAACGCTCATCGGTTCGATTACCAGTGCCCGCAACAGCGAAGTCATCCACGCCGGCATCTATTACCCGGCCGGGTCAGCCAAGGCTCGTTTATGCGTGGCGGGACGCAAACTGTTGTACGAGTACTGCGAGTCCCGGAACATCCCGTTTGATCGCTGCGGCAAACTCATCGTCGCAACCAGTCCCGAACAAGTCGCAAAGCTGGAGGATATTCGCCGTTCGGCAGCCGCCAATGGGGCCGACGATCTGGTCGTGTTGTCTCGCGACGAGGTGCTGCGGATGGAGCCTGCCCTGCACTGCCTGGCAGCACTGTACTCCCCGTCCACCGGCATTATCGACAGTCACAGCTACATGCAGGCGCTGCTCGGTGATGCAACCACCCATGGCGCCAATCTGGCCCTGCAAAGCAAGGTGGTCAGCGGCAACGTGGCGCCGGGCGGCATTCGGTTGTTGGTCGAATCACCTGGCAACGATCCGATGGAATTGCTTGCCGAGGTGGTGATCAATGCGGCGGGCCTGGATGCGCCTGCCGTTGCCGCCAGCATTGATGGCCTAGGGCCACAACACATTCCGCGAGCGTGGTTTGCCAAGGGAAACTACTACAGCCTCTCCGGACGCGCGCCCTTCAGCCGACTGGTCTATCCCGTTCCTGAACCGGGCGGCCTGGGGGTGCACCTCACCATCGACCTCGGTGGTCAGGCGAAATTCGGACCTGACGTGCAGTGGCTGGATATCGCCACATCGGCGGACATCGACTATCGGGTCGACCCTGCCCGTGCGGAACACTTCTATGGCGAGATTCGCAAATACTGGCCAGCACTGCCTGACCAGGCCCTGACCCCGGCCTATTCGGGCGTCAGGCCCAAGATTTCCGCCCCCGGGTCAGATGCCGACTTTGTCATTCAAGGTCCGGCAACGCATGGCATCCCGGGATTGGTGAATCTGTTTGGAATAGAGTCTCCCGGACTCACCTCTTCTCTGGCACTGGCTGCGGAAGTCTGCAGTCTGGTGTGACGATCGCCGGTTGCCGTGCGCACTTTCCGGAGGATTTAAGGACAATAAAAAAGCGGACCGCGGTCCGCTTCTATCTGAAAAAACGGCGACCGCGTCAGCAGGTCGAGCACTTCAGCAGATTGAGGAACAGAACGGATCTGGCAAGACCGGAACCTTGCGTCTGATCCTTGACCACGCTGTTGACGCCGCCGTTCAACACCATGACCTGCGCTGCGGTCCCGCCGAAGCGGGCGTCGAAGTTACCCGAAGCCGAAGCGGACATGCATGCAGAACCGGTGCATGAGCCGCTCATTGATGCGGCCTTCAGGTCCGAAGTTGATGGGATCACACCGCTCCCCGACAACGACATGCTCGCCGAGCCCTGCCCCGGCACGGTCAACGACAATCCCATCGACATGCTGACATTGCGGGTCGTGAAGTTGACGGAACCGGACATGCTGGTGATAGAACCCGCATTGCCCGCCGTATCGACCGGATTGGGGCCGCCGACAAGGACATAGCTGACGGTCCCGCTGCTGGGCAATGTCGTGTTGTGATTGTTTCCCACTGTCGGATCGTTGGTAAATCCGAACAATACGCCGGACGGCGGACTGACTAAGGTTTGTCCGCTACTTGTAACCAAAGTCCCACCGGTCAGGCGCCCCCACCCATACTGCGCGCCGGCAATCGTCGCGATCCCGGTGTCGACGACCGACGCCCCGGAAAAGGTCCCTTTCAGGGTTCCGCTGGCATTGCTGTACGAAAGCGGCGTGTTGTTCGAGAAGGTGAAAGTCGATGCCGCGGTCGAACTGCAGTTGCTGCCGCCTCCGCAATCATCGATCACTTCAAATGATGAACTTCCCGTCGCGTATTGGGCTATGAAGCCCGTTGCACCAGCCACCAGAACGCTGGTCCCGCCGGTGCCGCTCTTTGTTTCGGTCGACACATACTGGATCGGCTCGATCGCCGGCGGTGCCGTGGTGGCGCGCGCGTCCACCGTCGTGCTGCTGGATGTGGACGTGGCAGCGGTTGAAGAGCCGCCGCCAGCACCGGAACTGGCCGCCGTTCCGGTGCCGGATTGACGTTGTCCGGCACGAAGTTGCCCCTCCAGCCTGTCCGTCAAGAACCCTGGCGGTGCCAACAACTGCACGGCTGGTGTATTGGCATCGGGAACCCGGAAGAACTCCCCTGATCCGAAGACCCGCTCTGCTGCACCGCCACCGCCAGGCGGGCCGTTCAATTGCGCCAGCATCATCGGGCCGGATGATCCGGCCACCGCACCCATTCCGCGTTCCGCTGGCACGTCAGCGCGTCCGGCCGACGACGCCATCAACAGGGACGGCCTGATTACATCTCTGACGGCAACCGCGGGAGGCGTCGCAGTCGGCGCATTCAACGGTGCAACGGCCACTCGCCCGTCGGATACTCCTCCATAGGTACCGTTCGGCGCATTGCCTCCATCGCTGTTCTTGCAATTATCGTCGCACTGCACGAGATTGAAGTGCGTGCCGCGTATGCCGATGGTGGCCGTGGGCGTCCTCACACGGTAATTCTGCTGGTTGAGTTTTCCCACCAGACCGGTCACGGTCCGCATGCCCCCCTTCAGCAGGGAGAACAATGCCCTTTCACTGCCGTCCTGCTGGCCACGAAAATTGTATTCATCAACGCTGAAGTCGGTTTCCGGCCGCAGCGCGACGATACCGGTGTCGGTAAAGCGAATCTGCGCGTTGCTTGTCTGGCCCGTCAAAACGCGGTCGCCGGAACGGATCTCGGCGCCGATGTTCAAGGGGGAGGATCTTCCCTCGCGAAACAGGGTGACTTCCCCGACGGAAAGAATCACCCGGCCGACATCCTGTGCAAGAGCGACCCCGCTCATCATTCCCGTCAGCAACATTCCGAACAGAATTTTTCTCATGGCGCGACCCTATTTGAACTCATAGCGGAATTTCACTGCAAGAACATCACGGGTGAACTTGTACAGAGAGATATTGGAGCGGTTGTCCGACAGCATCAACTCACCGCGAACGCTCATATTCCGGTTGATCAGATAGACGGCGGATAGATCGTAGGATAGATAGGCGTCGCGCCTGCTGACCGCCAGCAACGCGTCCGGGCCGTTGTACTTGCTCTCCTGATAGCCAAGGCCCATGTTGAGACCCCATTTCGCGTCGGGAGACAGAGCAAGGCCGAGGCGCACGCCGGAAAGATTGCGCCCCAGATCGGGACGTTGCTGCTTGTTGCGCTCTTCCGCGTAATTGCCGCCCAGACTGAGAACGGGCTGCCACGGGGTGGTCACGAATGCCCGGCGATAGGTCATTCCGCCGCCGAGATAATCGGCATTGCGGACCTGATTGGCAGACGGATATTCGAATTTTGCTGAAAGCAGGGAAGCCTGCAGCGATTGCAACTCATCCAGTTGGTGGTTCCATTCGAAATTGCCACCAGTGACGGTCCGGAAGCGGTCGTTTTCGACGGCAAGCGTGTTCTGCGAAAGAGACACTCGATAAAGATCCTTGTCCTTGAGATAGCTGACACCGCCATTGACCGCAGAATTGAAAAGATCGAACGCGGTTTGCGAGGAGTTTCCCTTCGACTCGACGCCTATCGATCCGAAGATGGCGACGCCGGGCGAAATGGGATGGCTGATCTGCCCCCCTGCGGCAAGATGGGTGAAGTTGTCACCCTTGCGCACGCCGGCGTTGGAGACAGTGACATTCCCCAGCACAGGAAGATTGATGTTCGCCCCTCCGACGCCACCATTCACATTGCTGTCGATGCCGCCACCCGCTTCAAGATAAAAACTCGCCGTGGTCTGGTAACGCGATTCGCGGGCACGGATGGCGTCCAGATAACGTTCCACGGTCGTCTGGATATTGGGTGGGGGCTGATCGCGCAACACGTTCTGGAACTCTTCACGTGCCCGGACATCCTCGCCGAGCACGAAATAGGCGCGCGCCAGTTCGACACGGGCCACGGTGTTTGCGGGAAACCGCAGCAGGTATCGTTCAAGGGCGAGCACGCCCTCGCCAGCGTGTCCGGCATTGACCGCAGCCACTCCGAAGAAGAAATCGAAGTCAGGCTCGCCCAAGGATTCGGGATGCCGGGTTCCAAGATCGTAGGCATCTTTGGAACGCCCCTGCTCTACAAGGGCCTTCAACTCATCAGCTTGACCGGCCACGGCGCCGGTGCATGTAAACAGGAAAAGTACCGAGCCCAGAATACAGCCTAGTCCAAAGCAGCGAATCCGCGGCATTTTCAAAATTCCCCCCCCGTGCTATTCAGCAACAGTATCGAAATTTCGCTTGGTAACAACCTAGGAACACACCACAGAACCAACTCTGCACTTAATTGAGCTCGATTACAACGGTATTTCCACGAAGGATAGGGAGTATCCCTTGCCAAACCGCTTCCGGCAGCAGATGTTGCCATTCATGCCGCCGCGCAGGCATGTCAGTGCAATCCAGACAGTCTTCACCGCAAAGGGGAATGGAACAGCAGAAGCCGTGACGCAGATCAATTCGCTTTGGCAAGCGCGCGCAGCTCATTCTTCAGGACCTTGCCGGAAGCATTCAACGGGAATGACTGGACAATTTCCACTCTGCGGGGCACCTTGAAATTGGCCATATTGTCGCGCGCCCAGGCGATGACGTCCGCCTCGGAAAGGTTCGCTCCGGATTTCAGGATGATGAAGGCCTTGCCGACTTCTCCCATCCGTTCGTCCGGAATGCCGATGACTGCGGCCTGCGCGATGCCCGGCATCTGCATGAGGCTATTCTCGATCTCGGCGGGATAGCAGTTGAATCCCCCGACGATATACATGTCCTTCAGCCGGTCGGTTATGCGCAGGTCGCCGTCCTCGTCGAAGTATCCCACGTCCCCGGTATGCAGCCGTCCTTGGCTGTCGATCGCTTGAGCCGTTGCTTCCGGATCATTGAAATAGCCCTGCATGACGAGGTAGCCCTTGACGACAATCTCCCCGGCCTTGCCCTGCGGGAGCACATTGCCTTCGGGATCGACACAATGGACCTCCAGTCCGGGGATCGGCTTGCCAATGGTTGTCGCGACCTTTTCCGGCGTGTCGCTCGGCCGCGTGAGGCTGACGATCGCGGTGCATTCCGTGAGCCCGTAACCAATCGTGACGTTCTTGAACCCCAATTCCGAATACATCTGCCGGACAAGTTCAACGGGGACGGATGCGGCGCCGGTCAGCGCCATGCGCAGGCTTGACAGGTCATATTCCTTGCGACGCGGGTGCGCCAGCATGGCGTGAAATATCGTCGGAGAACCGGGGATGACACTGATGCGCTCGCGCTCGATCAAAGGCAACATCTGATCCACATCGAAAGTCAGTGCCGGCAGAATGCGTGCGCCGTAAATGGTGCACGCCAGCCAGCCAGCCTTGTAGCCAAACGAGTGAAAAAACGGCGGAACAACCAGATAATTATCGGTCGATTCGAGTCCATAGATGCCGGAGAAGCTCTGGTACCCACGGATGTTTTGCTCGTGCGTCAGCAGTGCCCCCTTGGGGCGACCCGTCGTACCGGAAGTGAACATCAGATCGGCCACATCGGACGGCTTGACCTGATCGGCGCGCGCCTCCAGTTCCTGGTCCGTGACTAGTGCCCCCTCTGCCAGAAAGTCCTTCCACGAGGTCAAGCCCGGACCATCGCCTCTTAGCAGGATGATGCGTTCCAGTTCCGGCAGCGCTTCGCCTTTCAGCATCGCCGGGTAGTCCATCCCGAGAAAACCGGTCACGGTAAACAATATCCGCGCATTGCTGCGCCGGAGAATGTCCGCCGATTCCGAGCCCTTGAAACGCGTATTCAACGGAACCAGGACGGCACCGATGGATTGCAGGCCCATGGCCGCG
>CANIIN010000011.1 GCA_947467405.1 Betaproteobacteria bacterium
AATGGCGAGTTCACCGAGTTCACGGGACCACGTGGATTCCGCACCGAATTCGGCACGCCATGACCACAGGCGCCGTGTGGCGTACTGCAGCGTGTGCTCGTAAGTGAAGCCGAACGCGCCGTGCGCCTGATGCGAGATGGCGGCGACCTGGCCAGCGGCCTGGCCAGCGCGTATCTTGGCGACCGCAATGTCGAAGCGCGACAACTGGCCGTTGGCGTCGGCGCGGGGTGACACCGCGGCCAACGCTGCCGACTGTGCCGAGGTCACTTCGCCGGCCAGGATGGCCAGTGCCTGCTGGATGGCCTGCAGCTTGCCGATGGGCTTGCCGAACTGGATGCGATCGTTCGCATATTGCACGGTCTGATGCAGGATCGATTCGCTGGCGCCCACCATCATGATGGCACGTGCCAACGCGCCGAATACCAGCACGCTCTGGTCGATCAGCTTGCCCGCGGTTCTCGCCACCACATCGGTGCTGCAGTCGGAAAAAGTCACGGCATCGTGCGGTTCGCGCGATACGGAGGTCGACGGCTGGGTCGACAGGCCCTTGGCATCGGAAGCGATATACGCCAGCACGCTGTCATTGCCCACGCGTCCGGAAATCACGATGCCCTTGGCAAAGCGCGCCCAGGGTACCGATTTCGCCGTTCCGCTGATGCTGAGCCGCTTGCCTTGCAGCGTCAGTTTCAGGTCATTGTGAATGCCCTGCTCGAGAAGGGTGACGGGGCCTTCCGGCACGTTCAATCCGGCGGCGGAAAGCAGTGCGCCAGCGACCAGCGTTTCAGAAAGTGGAAGGGGGACGCGGTAATAGCCGATGGCATGCAGGATCGGATAAGCATCGTACCAGGATCCGCTTGCGCCGCCCTGTGCTTCGGGAACCAGCAGCTTGTGAAAGCCGCTTTCCTCCACCATGTTCCATAACGTGGTCGGCCATTGGCCGGCTTCGGTGCTATCGAGCACCTTGCGATCGATCTGTTCCGAGAAAAGGCGCGTGACGCTTTCGGCGATCATGTCTCTGAGTTCACTCATGTCTCTGCTCGCAGTTTGATTGATTGGGAAAACTCGAGTTCCCGTTGATAGGGGGGATATGCAAGGGGGCAGTGCCCCCTTGTTCGTTGCCGAGGCTCTCGGCGATCATGTCTCTGAGTTCACGCATTGTCGATTCCAGTTCTGTCTGTCGTGACGACGTGTTCTTGAGATGGCAGTTGATCAGCGTAACCCGAGGCCGCGCGCGATCATGCCGCGCAGGATCTCGCGCGTGCCGCCACGGATCGAGAACGACGGTTGCACCTGGATGAGGTGGCTCATGACGCGGTTCAGGCTGGGGCCGTTGTCACCGAGGTCCGGGCCGAACAGTTCATGCGCCAGTTCCGGCGTGCGTTGCTCCACCAGCGAGCCCTGATGCTTGACGATGGAGGCGAGCAGCGCAGGGTTTTCGCCGCGCGACAGCATGCCAGCCACGCCCAGCGACATCTGGCGCAGGGTGGACATCTCCGCGACCAGGCGGCCGAGTTCGGCGACCTGATGCGAATCCGTCGGGTCGGCGCGGTCCAGCATCTCCACGACCAGTTGCACGCTGGAGAGATAGCGCTCCGGGCCGCTGCGTTCGAGGGCCAGTTCACCCGTCACCTGGGCCCAGCCGCCGCCGACCTTGCCCAGCAGCGCATCGGGCGCGAGCTTGACGTTGTCGAAGGTGACTTCGTTGAATTCGATCTCGCCGCGCACATCCTTGATGCCGCGGATGGTGATGCCCGGGGTGTTCTTGATGTCGATGAGGAACTGCGACAGGCCGGTGTGCTTGGCGGTCGGGTCGAAATCGGTGCGGAACAGCGCGATCATGTAGTCGGCGTTGTGGGCGCGGGTCGTCCAGATCTTGCGGCCGTTGATCAGCCACCCATCGGCGATCTGTTCCGCCTTGGTGCGGGTGGCGGCCAGGTCGGAGCCCGAATCCGGTTCGCTCATGCCGATGCAGAAACACAGTTCGCCGCGCGCGACGCGCGGTGCGATGGACAGCTTCTGTTCTTCGTTGCCGTATTTCAGGATGGTGGGAACGCTTTGGCGATCGGCAATCCAGTGCGCGCCGACCGGGGCGCCGGCAGCGAGCAGTTCTTCCAGCACGACGTAGCGTTCGACGGAAGTCCGTTCATGGCCGCCGTACTTCTTTGGCCAGACCATGCCGATCCAGCCCCTGGCGCCCAGTTTCAGGCTGAAGTCGCGATCGAATCCCGACCAGTTTTCAGCCCTTTCTTCGGGCTTGCGGTCGGCGATGGTTTCCGCCAGAAACGCGCGCACTTCTTGACGAAGGCCTTCGCATTCCGCGGGGAAAGTGAACGGTGGAATATTCAGGTTTTCCATTTTCATTCCTGCCAGGCTGTTTTATGACCTCATGCGAGGTCACAGAAGGGGCAACGCCCCCGTTTGACGATTGCTTCTTGTACCCAGAAAAAACGACCGGCGCACTGTAGGGGTGCGCCGGCGTCCTTTTGTCACCTGCTTCGTGACGTGTACTGCAATGGTGCAGGCCGGGCCTGCACCGCGATCAGAAGCCCTTGTAGACCGGCTTCTGCTTGTCCACGAAGGACTGCGCAGCGGCCTTGTGGTCGCTGCTCACCATGGACAGCATTTCGTAGGCAATGGCGGCATCCATGATCAGGTTGAACTGCTGCTTCATCATCTTGTTCACCGACACCTTGGTCCAGCGCACGGCCAGCGGCGGCAGGCTGTTCATGTCGTTGGCGATTTCCATGGCCTTGGCCATGACCTGGTCGACGGGCGCGCAGTAATTCACCAGACCCATGCGCTCGGCTTCCACGCCCTTGATGATCTTGCCGCGCATCAGGAAATCCTTGGCGCGATTCGGGCCGATCAGGAGCGGCCAGATGACTGTGCCACCGTCGCCGGCCACCAGGCCAACGCGCACGTGGGTGTCAGCGATGCTGGCCGTTTCGGAAATGACCGACACGTCGCAGGCCAGCGCAACCGAGGCGCCGAGCCCCATGGCGGCGCCGTTGATGGCGGCGATGGTGGGCTTGGGGCAGTTGAGGATGTTCTCGATGATGCGCTTGGCCGAGTAGAAGATGCCCGAGGTGTGCTTCCAGGCTTCCTGGGTGCCGGCGCGCTCTGCCATGGCCTTGACGTTGCCGCCTGCCGAGAAGGCCTTGCCTTCGCCGGTCAGGATGATGATGTTGACTTCCGGGTCGTCAGCGAGATCGACGAAGATGTCCTCGACCTGGCGGTGCATCGTGCCGCTGAATGCATTCAACTCTTCGGGGTTGTTGAATTTCACGACGGTAATGCCGTTCGCACTCTTCTCGACCTTCATCATCGGATACTTTGAATAATCCACGTTACCTTCTCCTTGTGTGAACGAATTTTGGCTCTAGCGAGCGTGAATGCGCTTCTTCGAACCGGAAAGCCTTGCCCGCAGCCAGAACTGATGCGGGTCGGACAGGGGGAACCCGAAAGTTACGCTGGCAGAGAAAGCGGTGTCAAGATTTTTTCTGGATTTCACTTGGAAAGTCGGCTTTTCAGGGCTGGATGCCGGTCCGCTTTTTACAATCCGGAAAATGGTTGAACCATTCCCGGATCGGTGCCCGTATTGGCGTGATTGCGGCAGCGGGGCCATCAGGGTTGCCGGCGATCAGGCCGACGCGCATTGTCGAACAGCGGCATGACTTCCGGCAGGTGCTGCTCGATGGTGCGGATGCGATTCGTTCCGGATGGATGCGTCGACAACCATTGTGGCGGTGTGCCATTGCGATTCGCCGACATCTTCTGCCACAGCGTGACGCCGGCGCGCGGGTCGAAGCCGGCGCGGGCCGCCAGATCGAGGCCGACAATATCGGCTTCGCTTTCATCATCGCGGGAAAACTTCAGGGTCAGCAGCGAGCCGCCTGAATCGAACAGGCCGGCGTAGCGACCGCCGCCGATCATCTGCCCCAGCAGGTTGGCGCCCAGTTGCGTCAGGCCGTTTTTCGCCATGCGTTCGCGCGCATGCTCGCGCAGCGCATGGGCCATCTCATGCCCCATCACCACGGCGATTTCATCGTCGCTCAGCTTCAAGGTGTCGATGATGCCGGTGAAGAACGCGATCTTGCCGCCCGGCATGCAGAAGGCGTTGATGTTGCGCGAGCCGATGAGATTGACTTCCCAGTTCCACTCGGATGCGTGCGGATTGAAGCGTTTGGCAAACGGCACGATGCGCGCGGCAATGCCGCGCAATCGCTTCAACTGCGGGCTGTCATCGGGAGCCAGGGCGTGCTGCTTGGCCGCTTCGGTCTTGAGCTGGCGGTACTGCAGTCCCGACTGCTGCTCGAGTTGCGCCGCGGGCACGAGGTTGCGAAGGGCGGATGGCTTGCCCACGTTCACGCCGTCGGTTGCCGGCGCCTGCGCCAGGGCCGGCGTCAAGGCCATGGTCGACGACAGCAACCAGCAAAGCAGCGTCACGACCCGTCTCCGTGTGATGGACAGGCTGCGTCCGTCCCCCGATGGAGACGATAATTTCGTTGAAATTAGCATGATCAAATCGTGCAGATCCTTACCGAAAGGCGTTCTTCAAGGTAGGGCTGTACCAATACTGCGATATTCACCGGGTGCTGATCATTTCTGTGGTCGCGTCTCTGCCAGTGCGGCCAGGACGTCGCGTCCCAGTTGCATGGAGCGCGCGGCGCTCCACCCGGCGATGGCATCCGGGCGATCGTTGTGGTCCTTGAACGGCAATTCCAGGGTCAGGCTCACGCACCCGAAGCGATGGCCGGCCCATTTGCTGGCGAGCTTGAGTGCGTCGCTGCTGTAGCGGTTGGCCGTGTAGCCGCGCGCGGTCTGGAAATCCGTCGCGCTTCTCAGCAGGGCCTGCACGTAGCCATCCTGCGCGGCGTTCTGCTGCGGCGTGATGGTTGGCAGCATCTCGCAGCCGGCCACGAACACGTGTGGAATCGTTTCGTCGCCGTGAACGTCCAGAAAGAAATCGCAGCCGGTGCGTTCCATGGCGGCGCGCACGCACAGCACTTCCGGGCTGCGCTCCATTGATGGCGTCATCCATTCGCGATTGAGGTTGGCGCCGGTGGTGTTGACGCGCAGATTGCCGTGCACGCTGCCGTCCGGATTCATGTTGGGCACGATATGGAATGTGGTCTCGGCAAGCAGTTGCGTCGACACCGTGTCGTTTTCGTCGAGCAGCCGGTCCATCAATCCCTCGACCAGCCATTCGGCCATGGTTTCGCCGGGATGCTGACGGGCGATGATCCAGCAATGGCTGCTGGCGGCGGTCCGGGGCGATGCGATCTCGATCACGTTCATGTCGCGACCTTCCGGCGTGCTGCCCAGATCGACCACGCGCGCCAGCTTTGATGCGTCGGCGCGACCCAGCAATTGCAGGTGGCGCTCCCAGGAGTAAGGCTCGAAGTAGGCGTAATAGATACTGTCCCGTTGCGGCGTGTGGCTGATGGTGAGTTGGCCGTCGACATAGGTGGTGGGCACGCGAAACCAGCTTGCCCGATCATAGCTGGCGCAGGCGCGGTAGCCGGGCCAGCCGCCGGGGAAGGTGGCCCGCGAGGCGTTTTCGATGCACAGATCGACGGCCTTGCCGCGCGCGCCCTGCAGGCGGAAGTGGAACCATTGGCGGATGTCCACGGCCGTATCGCTGACCACGTCCTTGCGCAACTGCAGCCGGGCTTGCCCGGCGGGGTCGATGGACAGCACGTCGATCGATCCACTGTCAAACTGGCTGCTGATTTTCATGCGACGCGATCTCCCTGCGAAATGAACAATCCGGGTCCTGTTGATATCCATCAATACGACCCAAGGCCGCGTATAATACGCTTTCGTACCAATAACTTAGATTCGGATGCAATCAGTCTCGCCAGTGTGCTCCGCCGGCGGACGACAACGCACAGCGCAGCCCATGACAGCCGCCACCTCCGACAGCCGCCTGCAGCTCTTTACCCTCGGGTTGAACCACGAGACGGCGCCGCTCGCCATGCGCGAGCGCGTGGCGTTCGCGACCGAGCGGCTGCAGGAAGCGCTGACCGAATTGACGCGCGTGCGACCGGTGCGCGAAGCGGCCATCCTGTCCACCTGCAACCGCACCGAACTGTATTGCGCTGCCGGCGAACCCGAGCATGCGCTGGAGTGGATGGCCGGCTACCACAAACTCAATTCGCACGAACTGCACGGCTACACCTATACGCTGACCGCGGAAGACTCGGTTCGCCATGCGTTCCGCGTGGCCTCGGGGCTGGATTCGATGGTGCTGGGCGAACCGCAGATCCTCGGCCAGATGAAAGATGCGGTGCGATCGGCCGAAGCGGCCGGCACGCTGGGAACGACGCTGCACAAGCTGTTCCAGCGCTCCTTTGCCGTGGCCAAGGAAGTGCGCTCCAATACCGGCATCGGCGCCAATGTCGTGTCCATGGCCGCTGCGTCGGTGAAGCTCGCCATGCGTATCTTCCCGGCCATCAGTGACCAGAAGGTGTTGTTCATCGGTGCCGGCGAAATGATCGAATTGTGCGCGACGCACTTCGCGGCACAGCACCCGCGCTCAATGGCTTTTGCAAACCGCACGCTGGAACGTGCCGAGCACCTCGCGCAGCGCTTCGACGGTCATGCCCTGCCCCTGCGCGACCTGCCGGAATTCCTGCCCGAGTACGACATCGTGGTGTCCTGCACAGCCAGTTCGCTGCCCATACTCGGCAAGGGCACCATGGAGCGTGCCATTCGCGCGCGCCGCCATCGTCCGGTCTTCATGGTCGACCTGGCCGTGCCGCGCGACATCGAACCCGAAGTGTCCGGCATGGACGACGTGTTCCTGTACACCCTCGATGATCTGGCTGAACTGGTTCGCGAGGGCGTGGACGCGCGGCAATCCGCCGTGGCGCAGGCGGAAGCGATCATCGAAACCCAGGTGGGGTCTTTCCTGCACTGGATGAAGGCGCGCGCCAACGTGCCGCTCATCAAGGCGCTGCGCGATACGGCCGAGGATGCGCGTCGTGCCGAAGTGGAGCGCGCCATGCGCCTGCTGTCGCGAGGCGATGATCCCAAGGCGGTGCTGGAAGCCCTGTCGCACGGCCTGACCAACAAGCTCATGCACGGGCCGACCCAGGCCCTGCACCACAACGAGGGCGACGGCGGAGACGAGTCGCTGCGTCATCTGGTGACGCGCCTGTACCATCTCGATCGCAATTAGCTGCGCTCGTCGCCCGCGCGGCCTCCGCGGCCTGCGCACCTGATGTTGCTCCGTCGTTCCTGCCGTCCCGCGCCACCTGCGCGAACCCCACTGAATGTCATGCCAATCCGCTCATGAAACCCAGCATCTCATCGAAACTTGAACAACTGTCGCGACGCCTGATCGACCTGGAGGGCATGCTCGGCTCCGAAGAAGTCACCCGCAACATGGACCAGTATCGCCGCCTCACCAAGGAGCATTCCGACCTCACGCCGGTGGTGGAGCGCTTTCGCGAATACCAGCAGGTGGAAAGCGATGTGGCGGAAGCCGAGACCATGCTGGCCGATCCGGAGATGAAGGCCTATGCCGAAGCGGAGATCCGCGGCGGCAAGGAAAAGCTCGCGCGGCTGGAGCTCGACCTGCAGAAACTGCTGCTGCCCCGTGACCCCAACGACGATCGCAATATCTTCCTGGAAGTGCGCGCCGGAACGGGCGGGGACGAGTCGGCCCTGTTTGCGGGCGACCTGTTCCGCATGTACATGCGCTATGCGGAGCGCCAGCGCTGGCAGGTCGAGATCATCTCGCAAAGCCAGGGCGAGGTCGGCGGTTACAAGGAAGTCATCGCCCGCATCATCGGGCAGGGCGCGTATTCCAAGCTGAAGTTCGAGTCGGGCGGGCATCGCGTGCAGCGTGTGCCGGATACCGAAGCGCAGGGCCGCATTCATACCTCGGCCTGCACGGTGGCGGTGATGCCCGAGGCGGACGAGGTCGGTGACGTGGTGCTGAACCCCGCCGAGATCCGCATCGACACCTTCCGCGCCTCCGGCGCCGGCGGCCAGCACATCAACAAGACCGATTCGGCGGTGCGCATCACCCACTTGCCCACGGGCATCGTGGTGGAGTGTCAGGACGGCCGCTCGCAGCACAAGAACAAGGCGCAGGCCATGTCGGTGCTGGTGGCGCGCATCAAGGATACGCAGACGCGCGCCCAGCAACAGGCGGAGGCCGCCACGCGCAAGTCATTGGTGGGGTCCGGTGACCGCTCCGAGCGCATCCGCACCTACAACTTTCCGCAGGGTCGCGTGACCGACCATCGCATCAATCTCACCCTGTACAAGATCGCCGCGATCATGGATGGCGACATCGACGAACTCACCGGCGCGCTGATGGCGGAGCACCAGGCCGAGCAACTGGCGGCGCTCTCAGAGGCGGCGTGAACACTGCCGGTTGCGCATGACCTGGACGAATGGCCCGGACCAATGACCCGAACAAATAACTGCGGCGGCTGTCGTGATGATGTGGCATGAACATGCCGACCTGGCGTGAACTGATCGCGGCAAGCGGCTTGCCGCGCGCCGAGGCGCGCGGGCTGGCGGTGCATGCCGCCCAACGCAACGCAGCCTGGCTGATCGCGCATGACACCGACGAGGCGGAGCCTGGCGTCGTTGCAGTGCTTCGTGATTTGCTGGCGCGACGCCAGCGGGGCGAGCCGCTCGCCTACATCATCGGTGAGCGCGAGTTCTACGGCCTGTCACTGCGGGTCACGCCCGAGGTGCTGATCCCGCGCCCGGAAACTGAACTGCTGGTCGAGTTGGCCATCGAACGCCTGCCCAAGAACGGCCGCCTGCTGGATGTCGGTACCGGCAGCGGTGCCATTGCCATTGCCGTGGCTGTGCAACGCCCTGATGCGCAGATCGTGGCATGCGACATCTCCCCGGGGGCGCTGGCTGTGGCCCGAGACAATGCCGAACGCCTCGGGGCGGATGTGCATTTCGTGGCAAGCGATGGCATGACGGACGTGCCAGGCCGGGCTTTCGATGTCATCGCCAGCAATCCTCCCTATATCGCCGAAGGCGATCCGCATCTCTCGCAGGGAGACTTGCGCTTCGAGCCCGCCATTGCCCTGCATTGCGGCCGGGACGGGTTGGACATGATCCGCAGGCTGGTGCGTGATGCGCATGCGGCGTTGCGCCCGGGCGGCTGGTTGCTCTGCGAGCACGGCTATGATCAGGGCGAAGCCTGCGTGTCATTATGGCGATCGACCGGTTTCGGCGCTGTCGAAGATCGTCGTGATTTGGCTGGCATGGCGCGAGTCTGTATCGGTCTAAAACAATGAAAAATATATTAAAACAGCTACTTGGCGCGGTCATGATGGCTTCATTTGACCGCGGCGCTGTCCGGATTTAAAATACCCGAGTGGTATAATCAGGTATTATTGCTACACTGCACAATGATGGGCTAACGGCCCGAAAGACTCGGAAGGAATGGACATGGATGCGCAGGAAAAGATCAAACAGACGGTACAGGGCAACAAGGTCGTGCTGTTCATGAAGGGCACGGCGCAGTCCCCGCAATGCGGCTTCTCGGCCAAGGCTATTCAGATCCTCAAGGCTTGTGGTGTGGATCAGCCCATGACCGTCAATGTGCTGGATGATCCGGACATTCGTCAGGGCATCAAGGAATACGCCAACTGGCCGACCATTCCGCAGCTCTATGTCAATGGCGAGTTCGTCGGTGGCTCGGACATCATGCATGAGATGTATGACTCGGGCGAACTGAAGCAGATGCTGGGCGGCTGAAGCGTCTTTGCCAGAACATGGCGGAGAATGATGTCTCCGCGACCGCTGCATGCCGACAGCCGCGCCGGGTTCTGCCCCGGCGGATGTCAGCCCTGAATCACACCGCCGTCAGTCGCGTGTTGGCGAGCGACAGCCGCTCCACCAGCATCGACATGAAGGCGCGATCGAAGCGATGCCGGCAGGCGTCCGAGGCGCGATCGAGGTCTTCGGTCCTGATGCGGATGATGCGCGAGTCGCACAGGGTGGCCACGTCCGCGCCGCGCTCGTTGCCGGTCTTCGACAGGTAGGCCATTTCGCCGAAGCATTCGCCCGGCGTCAGTACGTTCAGCAGTTTCTTGCGCTTGGTCACCTTCACCTCGCCCAGGGCGAGGATGCAGAAGAAATCGCCCGGATCGCCATCCTGCATGATGACGGTATCCGTGGGCAGGTTCTCCCAGGACGAGATGCGCATGACTTCCCACAGTTCCGCGTCGGAGAAATCGTTGAAGAACGGCATGGCGCGCATGGTATTGAACTTCTCGCTGTCGGCCACTTCCTGGCTGCGGTTCGACAGTTGTTCGCTGCGAAACGCCTCGGCGAGATCGAAGGAAAACTCGCCCCAGGTCTGGTAACGGCGCTCCAGGTCCTTCTGCATGGCCTTGCGCACGATCTTGTCCACCGACAACGGAATTTCCTTGCGGAACGAAGACGGCAGCGGCGGCTCGACATTGGTGATCTGGTACATCATCGAGAAATTGTTCGACGCCTGGAAGGGCAGTTGTCCGGTCAGCAACTGGTACATCACCACGCCAAGCGAGTAGATGTCGGTCTGGTGGTTGAGCGGATGCTCCTTGATCTGCTGCGGCGACATGTAGGCCGGTGAACCGATGCCGGCCACCTGCGTCTGGTCGCCCGTGGCCAGCAGCGCCGCGCCGAAATCGGAAATCTTGATGTCGGTCTCGCCGGTCAGCAGGATGTTGGCGGGCTTGATGTCGCGATGCGTGATGCCGAGCTTGTGCGCGAAATCGAGCGCGCGCGTGCACTTGAAGACGATTTCCACCACCTTGTCGATGGGCAGCAGTTTCTGCGCATTGCAGAAGCGTTCCAGCGTGCCGCCGTTCACGTACTCCATGACGATGTAGCTCATGTCGTCGCCGACCACGGCATCGTAGATCTGCACGATGTGCGGGTGCTGCAGCTTGCCGGCCAGCGAAGCCTCGGTGATGAACAGCTTGCGGGTCAGATTGACGCCGTCGGCGTCCTTCAGGCGGTTGGCGAATACCGCCTTGACGGCAACGTCGCGATCGTTGAACGTGTCATGGCAAAGGTAGACCTCGCTCGTGGCGCCTTCGCCGAGCAGGGATCTCACCGCGTATTTGCCGATGTGGTCGATCATGCGGGTCGGGTCACCTTGAATCGGTTCGCGTCATGTGGCCGGTTGGCGGGCGCAGCGGGTCAGCGCGCCAGTCGGCGGCGCGCCGCCTTGGCAGCGGAACGCACCTGCGCGGGGGCGGTGCCGCCCACGTGCTTGCGGGCCGCGGCGGAGCCTTCCAGCGTCAGCACCTTGCGAACGTCAGAGGCGATGAGCGGCGAGAACTGGCGCAGGTCGGCGAGGCTGAGGTCGGCGAGATCCACGCCGGCGGTTTCGGCGTGGCGCACGGCGCGCGCCACGGCTTCGTGCGCGTCGCGGAACGGCAGGCCCTTCTTGACCAGGTAATCGGCCAGGTCGGTGGCCGTGGCGAAACCCTGCAGCGCGGCATTGCGCATGGCGGCCTTGTTGACCTTCAGTCCGGCCATCATTTCGGCAAAGATGGCGAGCGTGTCGCGCAGCGTGTCGACGGTGTCGAACAGCGGTTCCTTGTCTTCCTGATTGTCCTTGTTGTAGGCCAGTGGCTGCGCCTTCATCAGGGTGAGCAGCGCCGTCAGGTGCCCGAACACGCGCCCGGTCTTGCCGCGCGCCAGTTCCGGCACGTCCGGGTTCTTCTTCTGCGGCATGATCGACGAGCCGGTGCAGAAACGATCGGGCAGCACGATGAAGGCGAAGCGCGGGTTGACCCATAGCACGAGCTCTTCACACAGCCGCGAGATGTGCACCATGATGATGGATGCCGCCGAGCAGAATTCGATGGCGAAGTCGCGGTCGGACACGGCGTCCAGCGAGTTCGCGGAGACGGCGCGAAAACCGAGCTCGCGCGCCACCAGTTCGCGCTTGATCGGGAACGAGGTGCCCGCCAGCGCGGCCGAACCGAGCGGCAGCACGTTCATGCGCTCGCGGCAGTCGGCCAGGCGAGTGCGGTCGCGTTCGAACATTTCCACGTAGGCCAGCATGTGGTGACCGAAGGTCACCGGCTGCGCCACCTGCAGGTGAGTAAAGCCCGGCATGATGGTGTCGGCATGCAGCTCCGCTTGGCCGATGAGGCTGGACTGCAGCGCAGCCAGCAGCGCGGACAGGTCGTCGATTTCATCGCGCAGCCACAGGCGCACGTCGGTCGCCACCTGGTCGTTGCGCGAACGGGCCGTGTGCAGGCGTTTGCCGGCATCGCCGACCAGCGCGGTCAGGCGGCGTTCGATGTTGAGATGCACGTCCTCGGCATCGAGCGACCATTTGAACTTCCCGGCGGCGATTTCGCGCGCGATGGTCGCCAGCCCGGTTTCGATGCGCTTCAGGTCGGCGCCGGTGAGGATGCCGCTGGCGCGCAGCATGCGCGCATGGGCCAGCGAACCGCGAATGTCGTGCATGGCCAGGCGCTGGTCGAATCCGACCGACGCGGTATAGCGCTTCACGCGCTCGGAAACGGCCTCGTTGAAGCGGCCGGACCAGGTGGCCGGCTTGGCCGAAGAGCGGGATGTCTTGGAGCGGGGCTTGCTAGGGGGCTTTGCGGCCATGGGCGTGGGATTCTGGTGGAGGTTGACGGGTACAATGACAATGCAACGTGAATGGCAGGGAAATCGCAGGCTCAATGCAGGTTCAATGGCACAAGCTGACCGGAAAAGTGCGAAACCCGTTCATCGGACGCGCTCTTCAGTTCCAGACCGATCCATTTTCCGAATCAATAACCGGCGACGGCCGCCGTGCTGCGCGAGGCGTCGTGGAAACCCCAACGTGGTTGCACCGCAAAAACAAAGTATAAGGCAAAACCCCTACCCGGACGCCCTTCCCGACTTCCGAAACGTCGGTGTGCTGGTGCGTATCGTGCTCTTGGTGAACCTGGGTGCGCTTGCGGCCGCTGCGGTGAGTGCCGCGACCCTGGGCGACATTGCCGCACGCTTCACGCTGATCAGCGCCTGGACGGAACCGGAATTGCTGGCGGCGGTGATCGTGCTGTATGTCGCGGCCGCGCCGCTGCTGCTGCTGCCCTACTGGGCGGGTGTTCTGGGCGCGCTGGCCTGCGCCGTGTGCGGCAGCGTGGTCATGGCGCTGGCCGTCAATGCCATTATGGGGCCGGAGCGTGCGCAGCCCTGGCTATGGCACGCCGGCTGGGCCTTCGCAGCGGGCGTGGTGCTCCTCGAGTATTTCCGCCTGCGCAACCGTGCTTTCTCTCCGGCCTTGTCGGAGGCGCGCCTGCAGGCGCTGCAGGCGCGCATCCGGCCGCATTTCCTGTTCAACAGCATCAATGCGGTGTTGTCGCTGATGCGTAGCGAGCCGCATCGCGCCGAGACGGCGCTCGAGGATCTGGCCGAATTGTTTCGCAACCTGATGGCGGACAACCGGGCGCTAACCACCTTTGGCGAGGAGGTATCGCTCACGCGGCAGTATCTGAATCTCGAGCAACTGCGCATGGGAGACCGGTTGGTGGTGGACTGGCAGGTCGATGCTTCGTCGGAGTCGGCGGCGGTGCCGCCGTTGCTGCTGCAACCGCTGGTGGAGAACGCCGTCTATCACGGCGTGGAGCCGGGCGTCGGCCCGGGACGGGTGGACATCCACGCCAAGGTGCAGAGCGACGAATTGCGCATCATGATCGCCAATCCCTACCATCCCGATCACCCGCATCGAGGCGGCAATCACATGGCGCTGGACAACATTCGTGAGCGCCTGCAACTGCATTTCGACGTCGATGCACAACTCGATACCGGCGTTGAAATGGAGCAGGGCGTCGCGCGCTATGTAATCCGCATGCGCCTGCCGTTTCGCAAACTCAACGCGTCGCGCCCGTTGAACCGCCAGCAACCGTCGCAGGACTGACCGATGGTCAATGCGAACAGGGAACAGCATTCCGCGCCGCGCGTGCTCATCGTGGACGACGAGCCCTTGGCGCGAGAGCGCCTGAAGGAGCTGCTGGGCGACTGCCGTGCCGAGGTGCCGCACGACCTGGTCGGCGAAGCGGGCAACGGGCTGGAGGCGCTGGATGCCTTGGCGCAGTTGGCGCCGGACATCGTGCTGGTCGATATCCACATGCCGGGCATGAGCGGGCTGGAGTTCGCGCGCCACGCGCAATTGCTGCAGCGACCGCCGGCCATCGTCTTCGTCACCGCACACGACGCCTTCGCGTTGCAGGCTTTCGAAGTCAACGCCGTCGACTACCTGTTGAAACCGGTGCGTGCCGCTCGCCTTGCGGCGGCGCTGGCGAAGGCTGGCAACGCCGTGCGTCAGGCACGTGCCGTGTTCAATCAGCTGGACGCCCAGCCGCGGCGCTTCTTCAGCGCCAGCGAGCGCGGTCGCATCCAGCTGGTGCCGGTCTGCGAGGTGATGTTCCTGCGCTCCGGTCAGAAATACATCACCGTGCACAGCGGCGACCGCGAGTTCCTGATCGAGGATTCGCTGTCCGGCATCGAAGAGGAGTTTCCCGGCGTCTTCATCCGCATCCACCGTAACTGTCTGGTGGCGCGACGCCTGATTCGCGGCGTCGAGAAGGGCGCGCCGCCGGTTGGTCAGGGAACCGACGGCGCTGAGGGCACTGAAGGTGGTGATGGCTGGATGCTGGTGCTGGAAGGTTGTGAGGAACGGCTGCCGGTGAGTCGCCGCCAGTGGCCGGCGGTCAAGACCTTGCTGAAATCCTGATGATGCCCGCCATGTCGCGTGTCGCAATGAATCGCCGCAACAAGCCTTCTGATGCCGTCAATGAGCATTCCTTGATCCTGATCGTTGATCATTCACGGCATCGCGGCGAAGATGTCGGCCACGCCTGAAGCGTCGCAGCACCGATTTATCCTGTTCCCACCTTGATTGAAACAGCCTGACATGACACTCCAAATTCCAAAAAAACTGGTCATCGCCTCGCGCGAAAGCCGCCTGGCACTGTGGCAGTCGGAACATGTGCGCGATCAGCTGAAGGCGCTCTATCCCGCCTGCGACGTGCAGATTCTCGGCATGACCACGCGTGGCGACCAGATCCTGGACCGCACGTTGTCCAAAGTCGGCGGCAAGGGCCTGTTCGTCAAGGAGTTGGAAGCCGCCCTGCTGGAGGGGCGCGCCGACATCGCCGTGCATTCGTCCAAGGATGTGCCGATGGATCTGCCGGAGGGCTTCATGCTGGCCGCTTTCGGGGTGCGCGAAGACCCTTGTGACGCCTTCGTTTCCAATCACTTCGCCGCGTTGGACGAACTGCCTGCCGGCGCCGTCGTGGGCACGTCGAGCCTGCGGCGCGAGGCGCAATTGCGCGCGCGCTATCCGCATCTCAAGGTCGCGCCGCTGCGCGGCAATGTGATTACGCGCCTGGCCAAGCATGATCAGGGCGAATATCAGGGCATCATCCTGGCCGCCGCCGGCCTGAAGCGGCTCGGCCTTGGCAACCGCATCCGATCACTGATCGACGTGACGCAGAGCCTGCCGGCGCCGGGGCAGGGCGCCCTGGCCATCGAGTGCCGCGCCGACCGCGCCGATCTGGTCGAACTGCTGGCCCCCTTGCATGATGCTGCGACGGCCGCCTGCGTGCGCGCGGAGCGCGGACTGAGTCGCGCCCTGTCCGGCAGCTGCCAGTTGCCGCTGGCTGCTTACGCGACCACGGAGGCGGGGCAGGTGTGGTTGCGTGGGCTGGTGGCTTCGCCCGACGGGCAGCGCGTCATCCGCGACGAGTTGCGCGGCGCCGCAGCCGAT
>CANIIN010000012.1 GCA_947467405.1 Betaproteobacteria bacterium
ATCAAGGATTGGGCAAAGCGCTACCAGGCCAAGTTCAACGCCGCTCCAACGGCATCGTCGGTCTACGGCTACATGTTCATCAACGTCATCGGAGAGGGCCTGCGCCTGGCCGGCCCCAACCTGACGGTGGATGCCTTCATCAAGGGCATGGATTCGATCAAGGACTTCAAGACCATTTTCGGCGCTACGTTCAGCTTCAGCCCCACCGACCACCTCGGCGCCCGCGGCGCCCTGCTCTTCCAAGTGGACAACGGGCAGTTCAAAGAAATCGCGATGTAGGGTCTTCGACCCTTTCCCGGTTGCGCCGGTCGCACCGCTGAGTCAATGGGCGGTGTTACCAGCGCAGTTCGTGCTCGGTTGATACATGAACGAATTTTTCCAACAGCTGATCAGTGGCACCGCCGTGGGTTGCGTCTACGCACTCGTGGCGCTGGGCTTCGTGCTCATCTACAAGGCAACAGATGTGGTCAACTTCGCCCATGGCGAGGTGATGATGATCGGCGCCTTTCTCGGCCTGACCTTCATCGACACCCTGCATTTTCCCTACTGGCTGGGCGTCATCGCCGCGGTGGCCTGCATGACCGTGTTTGGCGCCCTGCTCAACCGTTTTTTGCTGCGACCACTGGCCGGACAGGGCATCCTGTCCGTGATCGTGGTCACACTCGGCCTGTCCATCCTGCTGCGCGCCTTCGCCAGCGTGATGTGGGGACCGGAGACTTTCCCCCTGGAGACGCCGTTCTCGCGAAAAGTCGTGCGGATCGCCGATCTGGTGCTGTCGCAGGAGCACGTTGCCATCATCGTGCTGACGGTTCTGCTGGTAGCGGCCCTGTACGCCTTCTTCCGTTACAGCCGCCTGGGAATTGCCATGCAGGCGACCTCCGAAAACCAGCTGGCTGCGTACTACGTGGGCATTCCAGTCAACCGCGTGCATTCGATGATCTGGGCACTGGGGGCCGCCATCGCCGGCATCGCCGGCATCATGCTGGCACCGATTTCATTCGTCCAGGTCAACATGGGTTACGTCGGCCTGAAGGCATTTCCAGCGGCAGTACTCGGTGGCTTCGGCAGCATTCCCGGCGCCATCGTTGGCGGCATCATCATCGGTGTGGTGGAATCCATGGCAGTGCTGTATCTGCCGGAGGGATTCAACAATGTGGCCGCCTATCTCCTCCTGCTGATCGTGCTGATGGTTCGGCCGCAGGGGCTGTTCGGCGTTCAGACGAAACGACGGGTCTAGGCGGAAGATCACCATGCATTTCCCGATGAAAACCAGTTATCGCGATGACCTGCACCTGTTCAAGGACCGCAGCAGCGTGGTGCTCTACCTGTTCCTGTTTGCGTTCCTGATCGCATTGCCGTTCGTGACCGGCGATTACGTCCAGAGTCAGGTCACCTTCGTATTCATCAACGGCATGGTGGCCATGGGAATGATGCTGCTGGTCGGGCATACCGGCCAGATCTCACTCGGCCATGCGGCATTTTTCGCCGTTGGCGCCTACACCTCAACGGTGCTGGAAATTCGCGGAATTCCATTCCTGCCTGCGTTTGCCGCCGCCGGAGCCTTGTCCGCAATCATCGGCCTCATCATCGGCCTGCCCGCCCTGCGCTTGAAGGGCATTTATCTGGCGATGGCCACGCTCGCCTTCTCCTTCATCGTGGAAGAAGTCATCGTGCGCTGGAGCAGCGTCACCAAGGGCAATCGCGGCATGACGGTTCCCGACGCCAGCATCTTCGGATTCAAGGTGAGCAGCGTTACCCACGTCTATTACCTGTCCGGCGTGGTGTTCTGGCTCGTGGTGCTGGTCATCATCAATATCCTGCGCTCGCGAACCGGCAGGGCCCTGGGCGCATTGCGCGACAGCGATGTCGCAGCAGAAAGCATGGGCATCAACCTTGCCATGTTCAAGACCGCAGCCTTTGCCATTTCCGCCGCCATTACCGGACTTGCCGGCGCACTGTACGCGCACAAGCTCGCATACATCAGCCCGGAGCAATTCGGCATCATGCTGTCGGTCGAATTCCTGATGATCATCATCGTGGGAGGTCTTGGGTCCCTGCACGGCGCGGTGTTCGGTTCCATATTCTTCATCGTCCTCCCGCAGATCATTGTGACGGTCAAGGCCTATCTGCCCCAGAAGGTCGCGGAGCTGCCGGTGCTGGACTCCGCCACTTTCGGCGTGCTGGTCATTCTCTTCGTCCTGTTCGAACCCCGGGGCCTTAACGGCTACTGGGTGCGCTTCAAGGCCTACCTGTCCCTCTATCCCTTCTATCGCCGCGGCATGTTCCGGCGCAGCCGGATCGGCTCGGCCGATCTGATCAAGCACTGACATGGCCCTGTTCACCGTCAAGGATCTGGCCATCCACTTCGGCGGAATCCGCGCCGTCGATGGCGTCTCCTTTGAAGTCGAGCAAGGCAGCGTCTTTACCATCATCGGACCCAACGGTGCGGGAAAGACCACCATTTTCAACCTCGTCAGCCGCATCAATGATCCGACGGCAGGCACCATCACCTTCAACGGCCAGGACATCACCAGAATACCGGCCAACAAGGTGGCCAAACTGGGAATCGCGCGCACCTTCCAGAACATCGAACTGTTCGACAATGCCAGCGTGTTGCAGAACATGATGGTGGGACGCCACATCCACATCGGCACCAACCTGTTCTCGGAGATATTCCGCCTACCGTCGGTGACCCGCGCGGAGATCGAATCGCGCCGCCGGGTCGAGGAGATCATCGAATTTCTCCGCTTGCAGGCTTATCGCGACAGTCCGGTCGGCAGCCTGCCCTACGGCGTGCGGAAAATGGTCGAATTGGGCCGTGCCCTTGCGGCAGAGCCACGCATGCTGCTGCTCGACGAGCCTTCCTCCGGCCTGAACATCGAGGAAACCGACAACATCGGCATGTGGATCAAGGACATCCGCGACATGCTCGGGATCACGGTACTGATGGTCGAACACGACATGCGTCTGGTAGGCGCGGTCTCCGACCGGGTCATGGCTCTGAACTATGGCCGCCTGCTGGCCATCGGCACGGCCGGCGAAGTGCAGCGCGATCCGGCCGTGATCAGCGCCTATCTCGGGAACTGATCCGGAGGCTCACTTGGAAAATCAATTGAAAACCGGGCGCGGGAAGAATCATGGCACTGCTTGAAATCGCCAATGTCGAAGCCTCCTATGGGGCGGTGCAGGCTTTGCGCGGGATCACGCTCAAGGTCGAAGCGGGCGCCATTGTCGCCCTGCTTGGCGCCAATGGCGCAGGCAAGACCAGCGTTCTCAAGACGATCAGCGGCATCGTCGATCCACGACGGGGCAGCGTGCGCTTCGATGGCAAGGACATTACCGGTATGGAGCCCGATCGCCTTGTCGGGCTGGGCATGAGCCACGTGCCGGAGGGCCGGGAGATCTTCCGCCTGCGCACCGTGCATGAAAATCTCATCCTCGGCGCCTACCGGCGCAATGATTCGGCCGCGATTGCCTCGGATATCGAGCGCATGTACTCCTACTTCCCGATTCTGCGCGAACGCCAGCGGCAACGCGCCGGACTGCTGTCCGGCGGGCAGCAGCAAATGCTCGCGATCAGTCGCGCGCTGATGGCCAGGCCGCGCCTTATCCTCCTGGACGAACCTTCCCTCGGACTCGCGCCACTGCTGGTCAAGGAAATATTCGGCATCATTCGCCGCTTGCGTGACGAAGGCATCACGATCCTCGTGGTCGAGCAGAATGCCAACATGGCGCTGGATGTGGCCGACTATGGCTACATCATGGAGGTGGGCCGCATCGTTCTTGAAGACAGCGCCGAGGCGCTGCGCAACAATCCGACCGTCCGCGAGTTCTACCTGGGCATCAGCCAGGAGGGAACCGAAACACAAGCCGGCCAACGCTGGAAGCGGAAAAAACAATGGCGCTGAACCTGACCAACGACTCCGGAAGCGGACGATCAGACGACCTTCGCAGTCATCGCAGGACACTGCCCGCCTGGTTCTGGGAGATTGCCTCTGAGCGCAGTTCCTCCGTGGCCATGCGCTGGAAGAATCTCGGCATCTGGAACAGCATTTCCTGGCAAGCCTATGCCGACGCCGCGCGGGCCGCGGGATGCGCCATGCTCGCCGCCGGTTGCCGGCGCGGCGACAAGGTCGCCATTCTTGCCAACAACCGTCCCGAGTGGTGCTATGTCGAATTCGGCGCCCAAGGCGCGGGGTTGGTCCCTGTCGGCATCTATCCTACCGACTCCGCCGCGCAGCTCGAGCACCTCCTGAACGATTGCGCTGCGCGCCTGCTGTTTGTGGAAGACGAGGAGCAATTGGACAAGGCGCTGTCGGTTCTCGACCGCAGCCCGAGTGTCGAAAAAATCATTTATTTCGACGCCAGCGGACTGCATGCCTTTTCGCACCCCAAAGTTCTGTCTTTTGAATCCTTCAGCGCCGAGGGGCGCAAGCATCACGAACACCGTCCATTGCAATGGGAAGTGGAAATCGCCGCTTCGCGCCCGGAGGATGTGGCACTCATCATCTATACGTCTGGCAGCACCGGACAACCCAAAGGGGCAATGCTCAGCCACCGCAACCTCATATTCCAGATGGGCGCGATGGAACGGCTCAGCCCGGGAATGGAAGGCGACGACCAGCTCAGTTTCCTGCCCATGAGCCATATTGTCGAACGCTACTTCACGGCTTACCGGCCGCTTGACCATGGAGCGATCGTGAATATCGGCGAGGGAATGCCGGCATTGCTGGAGAACCTGCGCGAAGTCAAACCACACGTCATGATGGCCGTCCCGCGCGTCTGGGAGAAGCTCTATTCGGCCATCACCATGGCCATCGCGGACGCCACCCCGTTCGCACAATGGGGATACCGCACGGCGCTGAATGTCGGTTATCAGGTCGCCGATTGCAGACTGGCGCACAAAACGATCCCGTTTTCATTGCGGATCAAGCATTTCCTGGCCCGCATCAGCGTGCTCAACCGTGTGCTGACCATGACCGGCCTGAGTCGCGCGAGAGTACTCATATCCGGCGCCGCGCCGATATCCCCGGACGTGATCCGCTGGTACCTGGCCTTGAATCTGTCCATGGTGGAGGCCTACGGCCAAACCGAGTGCACCGGGCATGCCACCAGTTACATCCGCGGCGAGGAAAAGGCCGGCACCGTCGGGAAGGCGGTTTCTGGCACAGAGGTCCGATTGGCGGGGAACGGCGAAATACTGGTCAAAGGTCCCCACGTCTTCGTCGGCTATCTCAACCAGGCCGCACGCACCGCCGAAACAGTCGTCGATGGCTGGCTCCATACCGGCGACATCGGCGCCATGGATTCGGATGGGTACCTCACTATCACCGACCGCCTGAAGGACATTATCGTGACAGCGGGCGGCAAGAACGTCACGCCATCCGAGATCGAAACACGCCTCAAGTTCAGTCCGTACATCTCGGATGTCGTGGTGGTCGGCGACCGGCGCCCATACCTGGCGTGCCTCGTCATGATCGACCACGAAAGCGTCGTAAAATACGCCCAGGAAAAAGACCTCCCCTTCACCAACTTCTCCAGCCTCACACGTTCGCCTGAAGTCCGGAGCCTGATTCAAGGCGAGATCGACACCGTCAATCGCGACTTCGCTCGCGCCGAAGGCATACGGCGCTTTGCATTGCTCGATACCGAATTGACCGCCGAAGACGAAGAAATGACCCCGACCCTGAAGCTGAAACGCAAAGTCGTCGCGGCAAAATACCGTGACCTGATTGAAAGCATGTATGCAACCGAAACGACATCACCGGACAAGACCGTTTGAGATCAACGCACACATGATCCCTGCGTGAAGCCCCACCCGCCCATCACGCACTGACGATGACTGTCGCAAAAAAGAAACCCTCCCCGCCTTTCACGGAAGTACGCCGGCTGATCAAGTCCAGTTCCGTGACCCGGGTTATCGACCTGATCGGCGATCGCTCCATCCTGCGAGTCCTGCAGGAGGTTTTCGCCGGATCGCATCGCTTCGAATCGCTGCAAAAGAGCATCGGCATCGCCCGCAATACGCTGGCGAATCGACTGCTGCAACTGGTGAACCACCGAATCCTGCGTCGGGTCGAATACCAGAACAATCCGCCACGCAGCGAATATCACCTGACCGAGCGCGGCCGGGAACTGTACGGGGTGATGCTGCACATCGATACCTGGGAAAGACGCTGGTCGGGGGACATGGCCGGTCCGCCGCTGATTCACACGCTCTGCGGCCACCGCCTGGAAGCCGGACTGGCCTGCGGCAAATGCCGCAAGCCTATTAGCGCCCACGACATGACCTACCTGGACTCACCCTCGTCCGGCCACGGCGTGGCGCAGCGCGTTCACAAGCGGCGCGCACGCGGCCTGCATCCTGCTGACGATGGCACGTCACTGAACGTAGCGGATGTGCTCGGAGATTGGTGGTCTTCGCTGGTCCTGTCACTGACGTTCTTCGGGGTCCGGCGCTTCAAGGACATGCAGGAAACCGTCGGCATTGCCCCGAATATCCTGTCCAGCCGACTGGCTCACCTGACCGCCTGCGGCATCCTGGGGCGTCGTGCCTATCAGGAAATGCCTCCCCGTTACGAATACCGGCTGACCGAAAAGGGCCTTGATTTCTACCCGCAAAACATCGCGATGATGATCTGGGGAGACCGCTGGCTGAGCGCGAAGAAGGGTTTTGCGTCACTGATCCTCAAGCACAAGCCCTGCGGCGCCATCATCGTGCCCAGGACCGTTTGCCGTTCATGCGGGAAAGAGATCACGCTGGGCGACGTACGCACCGAAACCGGCGTTCCCTGGGCGATGCCATGACTTGCCATGCCCAACCCAAGATGGTAACTTTCATTATGCAACTATCTAGCCGCATCAGCGGCATCAGCCGTCATTCTGGAGGCAGTCATGAAAGTCGATGTCGTTGAGCGCATCCATGCCACGCTGCAGCCGAGCGATCACCCCTACCTGAACGGCCCGTTCACTCCTCTTACGGAGGAAATCAACGCGACCGAACTGGAAGTCCTGTCGGGCAGCATCCCGAAGGATATCGACGGCGTGTACGTGCGCAACACGCAGAATCCGGTTCACCAGCCGATCGGGCGCTTTCACCTGTTCGACGGCGATGGCATGCTGCACAAGATCAGCTTCCAGAACGGTCAGGCGGAATACCGCAATCGATTCGTCCGCACCAAGGGCTTCATGACAGAGCAGGAGGCCGGGCATGCCCTCTGGGCCGGACTCATGGAAGACCCCCGCAAGTCAACGCGTCCCGGTTGGGGAGCGCATGGATTCATCAAGGATGCTTCTTCCACCGACGTCGTCGTGCACGCCGGCCGCGTCCTCTCAACCTACTACCAGTGCGGCGAGGGATATCGACTGGACCCCTACAGCCTGGAGCAGTTCGGAACCGAATCCTGGGTTCCCCTTGACGGCATTTCGGCCCATTGCAAGGTGGATGAGCGCACCGGGGAGCTGCTGTTCTTCAATTACTCGAAACACCCCCCCTACATGCACTATGGCGTGGTCGGCAAGGACAACCGGCTGAAGCATTACATCCCGGTCGAATTACCTGGCCCTCGCCTGCCGCATGACATGTGCTTCACCCAGAACTACTCGATCCTGAATGACTTTCCGTTGTTCTGGGATCCTGAGCTGCTGAAGCGGAATATGCACGTTGTTCGCTTCTACCCTGAAATGCCTTCCCGGTTCGCCATCGTGCCGCGCTATGGCAAGGCGTCGGAAGTGCGTTGGTTTGATGCGGCACCAACGTTCGTTCTCCATTGGTTGAATGCCTACGAAGAAGGCGACGAAATCATCCTCGACGGCTATTTCGAGGAAAATCCCGAGCCTCCCTCTCCAGCCGATGCGCCCAGCGGGTACGCGCGAATGATGGCCTATCTCGATCAACATCAGATGCAACCGAAGCTTCATCGCTGGCGCTTCAACATGAAGACAGGAAAGACCCTCGAGGAACGGCTCGATGACCGCGTGCTCGAGTTCGGAATGTTCAATCAGAAGTACGCCGGCAGAAAGTACCGTTTTGCCTACAGCGCCAAGGCCAAGCCGGGCTGGTTCCTCTTCAATGGTTACGTGAAGCACGATCTCGAAACCGGCCAGTCCTGGGAAGTCAATCTGGAGAAGGATCAGTACGCGAGTGAGGCGCCTTTTGCGCCGCGCATCAACGCCAAGGACGAGGACGACGGCTACCTCGTGAGCTTTGTCATCGATGAGGCCAGGGGGCGGTCGGAGTGCATTCTGATCGACTGCAAGCGCTTCGCCGACGGCCCGGTATGCAGACTGCTGCTTCCGCACAAGATGATGAGCGGCACGCATTCCTGCTGGGCCAATGGGGCCGACATCCGAAATGGAACGCTGTCACTGCCAATCTGATGCAAGGCCGTGATTCCGTGACGATCGACTTCAACAACAGGTTCATACCGAGGACACATTCATGGGCATGATGAGCGACACCTACAAGGAATCACTGGCTGCCTGGGTTCGTGGCGACCGCGATGCCATGGCAAAGGCCTATGCAGACGACATCGTGTGGTATCCGAATCGATCGATGAACCCCGTCCATGGCAAGGTCGCCATGATGGAGTTCATGGAAAAATTCGGACGGGGAATGACCGACGTTTTCTATGAACAGACAAACATGGTCGAAAGCGGGAATCTGCTCTTTGTCGAAGGCACCGAAAACTACACAAAAAAGGGCCGCAAGGTCCAGCTACCCTACGCAGGCGTCGTTGAGTTCCGGGATGGGAAGATCATCGGCTGGAGGGATTATTTCGACATGAAATCTCTGGAGGCACAATTGGCCGGCTGAGCAGGTGGCAGACTGCAACGCTGCAGAACCTGAAAAATTTCCCCTGCTCCTACCGGAATTTTTCGCGCTTCAGAACAATCCCGGCCGCCTCGCGGTCCCATGTATCCGCCGTCACCGCCTCTTTTCGCAGTTCGGCCTTCTGCACCTTGTTGGTCGGTGTCTTGGGCAGTGCGGGCAGGATCCGTACGTACCTCGGCACCATGAAATGCGCCATGCGGGGAATCAGGAACTGCACCAGGTCCATGGGATCAATGGTCGCCCCAGGTTTTGGTGCGACGATGACCATGACTTCATCTTCACCCGCAGGGTTCGGCACGGGTATGGCGGCAGCCTCCAGCACCGACGGGTGCGCCATGACTTCCCGTTCAACTTCGAGTGAGGAGATATTCTCCCCGCGCCTACGGATGGCGTCCTTAGCCCGGTCCACGAAGTAGAAGTTCCCTTGTGCATCCTTGCGAAAAACGTCGCCGGTATGAAACCAGCCATTGCGCCAAGCTTTCGCCGTGGCCTCCGGCATGCCGTTGTAGCCGGTCGTCATCGCCCACGGCAGGTCCGTACGCAGTATCAACTCCCCGGCCTCACCATCGGCAACCTCCATGTCGTTTACATCAACCAGGCGGCACTGGACTCCCGTGCGAGGCTTTCCGCAACTCCCGAACGCCCGCGTATTGATGTCCGCAATCAGCGGTACCGAAACCTCGGTCATGTTGAATCCGGTGAGGTAACTGAAATCATAGCGTTCGGCCAATTTCACGGTCTGCGGTGTCACGGGCGCAAGCGTCACCATTCGCAACGGGTTATTTTTTTCGTCCGGCGACGGTTCCGCCTTGGCGAGGAATTCAGCCATCACCCCGATCAAACCGGCCGTCGTCGTGCAACCAAGTCCCTTGATCTGGGACCAGAAATTTCTGCTGTCGAAACCATCCACCAGGACAAATGACGCGCCACGCGCAAGCACCGCATAAATCGAAGTGGTGCCCCCGACGTGAAACATGGGCAGATTGATCAGCATCCGGTCATCACGGTCGATATAACCGTAGCACGCCAGACCGGTCGTCCAGACCTGCAGGTAGGACGTCAGGACCCCCTTGGATGGTCCGGTTGTCCCCGAGGTGTAGATGATACCGTGGGTATCCCATGGCTGAATTCCCGCGCTCCCATTCAGTTTCTGCGGATCACCGCGCAACACTGATTCCGGCAGCAAGGTTCGTCCGCCGACGGCGATGTCAGGCACATCGCCCCCGACCACGACAATCGAGTCCAGATCAGCGAGATCGACATCCTTCAGTCGATCCGCCAATCCGCTGTGGCAAAGCATGAGTCGTGCGCCCGAGTTCCTGATGACGTGCGCGAGCAGGTTTCCTCGGTAGGACGTATTGATGGGCACGTAGATGGCACCCAGGTAATTGCTGCCGAACCACGCCAGAAATGCGGCTTTCCCGTTCGGCAGCCAGGACAACACCTTTTGCCCGGCGGACACGCCAAGAGCCTGCAGCGCCTGGGCAGCACCGCGAACTTCCTCTCTGGCCTGAGACCACGTCCATTGAACGCCATCTTCGAACACAGCAAATACGCGGTCCGGTGCATGAGTGGCCCAATGATCGAGAAGCGGTCCCAGGACGCATTGCTCCCGGTCAGGCATGGACGAATCAAGCCATGCTGGATGTGCGACGGGAACAGTTGTCAATTCATGCTCTCAGTCTTCATGTACGAGGTCAGAAAATGTCGTGAAGTCGGCAACGGACACGGCGTCCTGCCAAGGCAGCCGAACCAAACAACATCGAGCCAACCACGCCATCCTCCGCCATCAGTGGTTCTTGCTCAATATTCAACCGGAACCGGATCCAGGCTGCGCCACAGGTACCAGGTGGCCACAGACCGCCACGGCGCCCACTTTGCCGCCAGACGCTGGATGGTACGCGCCGTGACGCGCCTGCCGCGAAAGTAGTGCAACGCCACCGCCTTCTGCAAGCCGACATCATCCAGTGGCAAAACGTCAGGGCGAAGCAGATTGAACATGAGGAACATTTCGGCCGTCCAGCGACCTATGCCGCGGACCGTCGTCAACTGCTCGATCACCGACTCGTCATCCATGCCGGACCATGCCTTGGGCCGGACTTCGCCGCTCAGGAAGTGCCGCGCCAGATCGTGGATATATTCCACTTTGCGGCGCGACAGTCCTGCGGCCTGCAGCGCGCCCGGACTGACAGCCAGCACGTTCTCGGGAACGACGACATTGACGGCCGACTCGAAGCGCCCCCAGACCGTGGCCGCGGCCTGCACGGAGATCTGCTGGCCCACTATGGATCTGGCCAGTGTAAAGAACGGCTCCCCCCGGCGTACCATCGTCACGCGCGGATGCGCGCGGATGATGGCGGCTAACACGGCGTCTTCCCTGGCCAGATGACGCCTTGCCGTCACCCAATACGCCGGTTGTTGGCCGATAAGCGGGCTGGCCACCCGTCTCAGGCCGGGACAGCAGAGAGGATGCGACTTTGGCTGCTCACATGGGGCCGCAGGAACTCCATCTGATCGGCAAGAATGCGTCGATTGGTCAAGATGAGGTACTCGGCCTTGTTGGGCACATACGGGGCATACATGAGTTGCAACCCCGCTTCCTCGGGCGTGCGATTGCGCTTCTGACCATTGCAATGGCGACACGCCGTCACCACATTCATCCAGGTATCCAGGCCACCGCGCGAGACCGGGCGGATGTGATCACGCGTCAGGCGCAGGAAATTCATGGCGTCACCGCAGTAGGCACAGGTGTGCTGGTCCCGACGGAACAGTTCACGGTTGCTGAGCGGTGGCACATGGTTGAAAACCTTGGCCGCCATGGCCTTGCCCTTGATGGCGATGATCGAGTGACCGCTGATGCTGGAACGCGCGCCAGTCTTCTGACACACGCCACCGTGCGCGGTAAAGGCATGCTCCCCCAGTGTCCAGGCGACGAGGTTCTTGGCGTAATAGAAACACGCCTGCTGCCAGGTGATCCAGCGATTTGGAACACCGTGAAAATCCAGCGTCAGAATGAGCGGAGCGTCCATACCCGGTTTGCTGCAGCACGAGGCCGCGAATCCCTTTATCGGTTGATTCCGCCGCAATGAAAAGTCGCGACTAAACAAACAGCTGCATAAACTTCTGGAGAGATTGTGCCGGAAAACCCGCCGTCATGCCAGCGCCAAGCCCCCTCTTGGCCGTCAGTTAAATCATCCGAACGAGCCCCATGACACGCGGTCAAGCGATCACCATCTACCCCGACTCAGTTCAACGCAGCCGCCAATCGACGACGAAAGCGACCGACAAGATCAACATGCTCTGCGGCAAGTCCGAATACCTGAACCATGCCCTGGCGTGCCTTCTCGCGCATCTCGCCGCGATCGTGCTCAACCACCCACATCAAGGCTTCGAACGCGCCTTCAAACTGGCCGTCAGCCATGTGTCGTTGGGCCAGATTGATGCGCAATTGCAGATCTTGCGGTGACTGGCTGATGGCCGCCAGCAAGGCAGCCACTCCCGGCAGACCCTGCCCGACCTTCCACAGGTCGATCTGTGCCGCAAGCTTCGTTGCCAATGCTTCCACTTCACGCTGCCCCTCGGGCATTTCCAGGAGAATCAACTCGGCCTCCGAATAGGCCTGCCGGGCAATCAGCACTTGAACAAGATCGAGTCTCGCAGCCGTCAGTGTCGGCTCCTTGATGACGGCTTCCCGCAAAGCGGACTCGGCTTTCTCGAAATCGCCTTCCCGGCTGGCGGCCTGTGCAGCCAGACGTAACTTCTCCCCTTCGCCAGGAAACAGACCGTCCAGAAACGCGCGCACCTTCGGCTCGGGAATGGCGCCCGTGAACTCCGCGACCACTTCACCATTGACAACCGCCTTGACGTTGGGGATGCCGCGGATGCCGAAGCGCTTCGCCAATTCCGGCCATTCGTCGGTATTGAGCTTCGCAAGCGTGAATCGCCCGACATAAGCCTCGGCCAAACGCTCCAGAATGGGCTTCAGGGCACGGCACGGCGCGCACCACGGCGCCCAGAAGTCGATCACGACAGGCATGTTCCTTGAAGCCTCGATGACTTCCTTCTCGAAGTTCTCTGCGGTGACATCAACTGTGAACTGGCTCATTGCTGCTCCCTGTAAGGCGTCCGAAGCGCCAGTATAGATGTGGTGGCGCCATCACGAATTCAAGCGAGCAGGGCTTCCGGGTGATGACTTCGGAACACCCGTATTTCGATGGCGATTCTCTCAATGGCTCCAAGGTGCTTGACGTGGATCAACCCTTCTTGCGGCACTTGTCCTTAACCTTGAATCAGTATCAGTCAAAAGCCCTGCTCAAGGGCAAATCAGAAAGGAGTTCATCAATGCCCCCACTCTCACCAGCCGACCTCGCCGCATTACGCGAAGCACTGCTGGGTCGGCGCGCTCAATTGAGCGCCGAGATCAGCGACAAGCTCACGGACGCCCGTTCCGAGCGAATAGGCACCGATGCCGTCGCCTCCACGGACGGAGGTGATCGCGCGGCGATCAGCAGCGCCGGCGACCTGGATATCGCCCAGGCACGACGCGACGCGGATGAGTTGCAGGAAATCGAAGGCGCCGAAGAACGCATCAATGCCAGGACTTACGGACAATGCATCGACTGCAGTGAAGACATCCCGATTGCACGACTGCGCGCCTATCCGGCTGCAGCACGTTGCAATCAGTGCCAACAAGCAGCCGAGAAGGCACGCCATTAGCCTTCACCAGGCATGCGACAAACCATCCCGATTCAACAGAAAGAACATCATGAAATTTTCACATGCGGTGGTCTGGCTCGATCACCAACGCGCCCACGTCATCCACTTCAACGCTGATGCCAGCGAGGCCAGGGAGATCAAACACAAGGGTGGTGCCAATCACTTGCATCACAAGCATGGCGCGGTCGGCTCCGGACATGCCGCTGAAGATCCCGCCTATTACCACGCCGTTGCCGAAGCGCTGAAGGGAACGGCGGAGGTGCTGGTGCTCGGCCCCGCGGCTGCCAAGAATGAATTCATCAAACACATCCAGAGTCATGACAAGGCCATCGCATCGGCAGTTGTCGGCGTGGAAAATGCAGATCATCCGAGCGAGGGCCAGATTCTGGCCCATGCGCGCCAGTGGTTCGAGAAGAAGGACCAGACTATCGCCCGCAACGACATGCCCTTGAAGGGAATGTGACTCTCGGGCACGCAAAAAAACGGCCGAACCCGTGGGTTCGGCCGAAAGAACTTTCACCCCAAAGGAGGAGGAAAAAGGCGAAAGCACTTTCCTATAAGCAGAACACGTGCCAGCGCGTTGCTGTACCCCGGTACCTACGCGCCTCGCTCCAGGATCACTCTGCTCCGAGAGTTCCAGCAAGCGCTGTTGTTCACAAATGATCCATTGACCGGCGCAATTTGGTGCAATTCACAATCCCTCTGCACCAATTCGGCGATGTCGTCGCGTGTCGCGACTTAGAGCCCCAGGTAAGCACGCCTGACGCCATCGTCCGACAGCAATTGCTCTCCGCTTCCCTCAAGCGCCACTCGACCGTTCTCAAGCACATACGCATGCGAAGCCAGCTTCAACGAAACGGCCACGTTCTGCTCGACCAGCAGGATGGTCATGCCTCGTTCATTGAGGCGTCGAATGGTCTGGAAAACTTCCTGCACCACGGTAGGAGCCAAGCCCAGGGACGGCTCGTCGAACATGATCAGATCCGGTTGCCCCATCAGGCATCGTCCGATCGCCAGCATCTGCTGCTCGCCGCCTGACATGGTCCCGGCCAACTGATCCTGACGCTCGGACAGCCGCGGGAACATGGCGTAAACCTCTGCCAGCGTGCTCCGCGCTCGACTGCGCGCGCGCGGCAGCATGGCGCCAACCAGCAGGTTTTCCTCGACCGTCAACGTGGGAAATATCTGCCGTCCTTCCGCGACCTGGCCAATGCCGAGATTACAGGTCGCACTGCTGTCCAATCCGGTGATGTCGTTGCCGCAGAAACTGACATGCCCCGCACGCGGCTTCTCGATGCCGGCGATGGCCCGGATCAGGCTGGTCTTGCCGGCTCCGTTGGCACCGACGATGGCAACAATGTGCCCCCGTTCAACATCGATGGAGATGGAGTCGA
>CANIIN010000013.1 GCA_947467405.1 Betaproteobacteria bacterium
CCGCTTTGAGCCGCACCACTCTGCTGGGCAGAGGCAAAGTTCGAGGTTATCAACATGGTCGATGCAACGGCTATTGCCAATAGGCCTGATTTGAAAATCACACATTTCTCCTGGGAAATAAGGGTCGGGAGGTCATCCAATTGCGACGAACAATCATGACAACCCAAAAAGGACGCAATACCTTTTTGTGATACTGATAATACTTTAACTACTAATATCATTCAAATTATATATAAAATTTATTTGAATAAGAATGTGACAAATGTCACAAGATCTCTGATCTTCAAGCTCACCGACCCTGGAAGAATTCAAGCCCTTCCTGACAATGACGGGGGCTGACGATCAGTTGGCGCCATACTGGTCGCTGGCGGCGACGTCCAAGAAGGGAGCGTCGAGGGGGTGAACACTCCTTGTTCGCCTCCGATTCATGACGCAGAGTTTCTTTCTTAAGGAAGCGCTGATCAAGTTGCGAATATGCACAACGCCGTCGGCGCTTCCCTCTGAAGTGGGGGATATACACGGGGGCAAGCCCCCTTGTTCAGTGAATCCTTAGTTTTTCACAACAATGATGTGCACCCGATACGGCCCGTGTGCGCCGAGCACGATGGTCTGCTCGATGTCGCCGGTGCGTGACGGCCCGGAAATGAAATTGACCGCGCGCGGCGGTCGGCCCAGTTCACTGCGCAGCAGGTCCCAGCCGTCCTCCATGTGCGAAACGATGCGGCGCGCGTCCACCACCGCGATATGCGTCTCGGGCAGCAGGCTGACGCTGCCCGGCGTCGCCGGCCCCGACACCGCCATCAGCGTGCCCGTCTCGGCTATGGCGGCGAAGCAACCGGTCACGCCCACGCCATCCGCATCGATGGCAGGTCGCGATTCGAGGGACAGACCGGAGGCCATCCAGTCCAGTCCCGCCAATTCGGGGGATACGCACCCCGACAGCGGCAATTGCAGGGAACGCAGGTAGCGCGCCGCCGCGTCGGCAACCCGATCCATACCGGGCACGATTTCCGTCGTGCATTGCATGGATTCGGCACCGGCCCGGAAACGAACCAGCAGGTCGCCCTCGACCGCAGGCAGTGGCCCTCGGGGGCGTGCCTTGAGATAGGTGTGTGCGGCGTCCAGTTCCGCGCCGGACACCATGCCGCCGCGCCCCTGCGCCTTGCGAATGCGGGCGAGGATGTTCTTGCGGGCGTTGTCGGAGTTACCGAGGGTCATGGCGGCATTGTAGCCGCAGCAGCGAATCCGGCCGCGGATGGACGCGGAGTGCGCGGAAAAGTCCAACTCCGCTGGAGCAATCAGGATGCATTGGCGTTGTCCGCGCTTTCCGCGTTCATCCGCGGCGATGCAGTACCGCTACTCCAGCGCCTTGACGATGTCCTCGATCACCTTCTTGGCATCGCCGAACACCATCATGGTCTTGTCCATGTAGAACAGCGGATTATCCAGACCGGCGTAGCCCGAGGCCATGGAGCGCTTGTTGACCAGCACGGTCTTCGCCTTGGAGACATCAAGGATGGGCATGCCATAGATCGCGCTGCCCTTTTCATGCGCCAGCGGGTTCACCACGTCGTTGGCGCCCAGCACCAGCACCACATCGGTATTGCCGAACTCGCTGTTGATGTCCTCCATTTCGAACACCTGGTCGTAAGGCACCTCGGCCTCGGCCAGCAGCACGTTCATGTGGCCGGGCATGCGCCCCGCCACGGGATGAATGGCGTACTTGACCTTCACGCCCTTCTCGGTGAGCTTGTGCGCCATTTCCTTCACTGCGTGCTGCGCTCGCGCAACCGCCAGCCCGTATCCGGGAACGATGATGACCGTTTCAGCGTTGGACATCATGAACGCGGCATCGTCGGAACTGCCGCTGCGATGGGTTTTCTGCGCGCCACCGCCACCCGTCACCACGGCGCCGCTCTCGGCGCCGAAGCCGCCCAGAATCACCGACAGGAACGGCCGGTTCATGGCCTTGCACATGATGTACGACAGGATGGCGCCCGAACTGCCGACCAGCGAGCCGGCGATGATCAGCATCGGATGGGCCAGCGAGAAACCGATGCCGGCCGCCGCCCATCCCGAATACGAATTGAGCATCGAGATCACCACCGGCATGTCGGCGCCGCCGATGGGAACGATGATGAGAAAACCCAGGACGAAGGCCGTGCCGATCATCAGCGTGAAGGCCAGCCAGTTGGTGGCCGGATCGAGGAAGAACCACAAGCCGAAACCGAACATCGCCAGCGCGATGAGGAGATTGACCAGATGCTGTCCGGGAAAGGTAATGGGCGCGCCGCTCATGCGTCCGGACAGTTTCAGGAAGGCGATCACCGAACCCGACCAGGTCATGGCGCCGATGAAGCTGCCGAGAAACAGTTCCAGCTTGTTGCCCGTTGGCAGCGGCACATGCAGGTGGAAGGCCGCCGGATCGTTGACCGCCGAGATGGCGATGAACACCGCCGCCAGGCCCACCAGCGAGTGCATGAAGGCCACCAGTTCGGGCATGGCCGTCATCTGCACGCGCCGGGCGATGACCGAGCCGATGACGCCGCCGAGGACAATGCCGCCGACGATGAGACCGACATTCGGCGTCTGGGTCAGCGTGGTCAGCACCGCCAGTCCCATGCCGACCATGCCGAAGACATTGCCGCGCCGGGCCGACACCGGCGAGGACAGGCCGCGCAGCGCCAGAATGAAGAAGACGGAGGCGACCAGGTAGGAAAGCGCTACGGCATTGGCGGACATTTATGCTGCCCCTTTCTTTTCTTTCTTCCTGAACATCTCGAGCATGCGCTGCGTCACCAGGAAGCCGCCGAAAACATTGATGGAGGCCAGGGTCACCGCTGCCGCGCCCAGCCACGCGCCCCAGTCCGTGTCCAGCGGCCCGGCCGCCAGCATCGCGCCCACCAGGATGATCCCGGAGATGGCATTGGTCACCGACATGAGCGGCGTATGCAGCGCCGGCGTCACGTTCCACACCACCTGGTAGCCGACGAACACGGCCAGCACGAACACGGTGAGAAAGCTGATGGTCGGATCGACAGTGAGTTCCATCCTATTTCCCCTGTTTCATTTGCAATTCGCCGCCATGGGCCATCAGGCAGGCGGCAACGATCTCGTCTTCGCGGTCGATGACGAGATGGCCTTCCTGGTCGATGATCAGCTTCAGGAAGTCGAGCAGGTTGCGCGCATACAGCGCCGACGAATCGGTGGGGACCAGGGCCGGGAAGTTGGTGTGGCCGATGAGGGTCACGCCATGCTTCTTCACGATCTGGTCGCGCTCGGTCAGCGGGCAGTTGCCGCCCTGCTCTGCCGCCATGTCCACGATCACCGAACCGGGCTTCATGGACTTCACCATGTCCTCGGTGACCAGCACCGGGGCGGGACGCCCGGGAATCAACGCGGTGGTGATCACGATGTCGGCCTGCTTCACGCGCTCGGCCACCAGCGCCGCCTGGCGCTTCATCCAGGCCTCCGGCATCGGCCGGGCATATCCACCCACGCCCTGGGCGATTTCGCGCTCATCGTCGGTCTCGAAGGGCACATCGATGAACTTCGCCCCCAGCGATTCCACCTGTTCCTTGGTAGCCGGACGGACGTCAGTGGCTTCCACCACCGCCCCCAGGCGCTTGGCCGTGGCAATGGCCTGCAGGCCCGCCACGCCCACGCCCATGACCACCACGCGCGCCGCCTTGATGGTGCCGGCCGCCGTCATCATCATGGGCAGCAGTCGCCCGTAATGGTCGGCCGCCATGATCACCGCCTTGTAGCCGCCGATATTGGCCTGCGAAGACAGCACGTCCATGGACTGGGCGCGCGTGATGCGCGGCGCAGCCTCGAGGGCGAAAGCGGTGACGCCCTGCTTGGCCATGCCCTGCATCGCCTCGGCATCGAAACGATTGAGAATGCCGATCAGCACCTGCCCGGCGCGCAGCAGGGGCATTTCATCAGCCTGCGGCGCGCGCACCTTGAGAACGAGGTCCGCACTCATGGCTTCGGCAGCGGTGCCCACGATGCTGGCCCCCGCGGCGACATAGTCGTTGTCGGGAAAACTGGCCGCCATGCCGGCGCCCGCCTGCAGCACGACGGCATGCTTGCCGCTGGCAAGGAGTTTCTTGATGGTTTCCGGGGTCGCGGCAACGCGCGTCTCGCCCGTCCGCGTCTCGGTGGGAATGCCGATTTTCATTGGATTACCCTAAAGGCCAAGGGACACACGTGTCGGGAACATGAAGGATTCTGTTATCGCTGTGTGCAGGGGTTGTGTTGCAGCGATTGCTGACTCCACCGACAGGATCTTTGTCGCCTGCCTTCATGTGAAGCCTGACTACGGCCAATCAACTCTACGCGGCTGGCAAATGATACCGCAGCCAATGGATGCGGGCCAACGCGTTGTTTGTCGCACATCAAGAAGTCCCCGATTTTCCGCACTGCCGCATGCTGCGGCGGCGCAAGTGGCGTGGAAGACGGCAAGGCCCTCAATGGACCGCATCGGGAAGAAATTGCAGGCGCGCAAGGTGAGAATACAACCCATCCGCCCGCATCAATTCGGCATGCGTGCCCATGGAATGCACCTTGCCGTGTTCCAGCACCACGATGCGGTCTGCGTTCTGCACCGTCGCGAGGCGATGCGCGATGACCAGCGAGGTGCGCCCCTTCATGAGGCCCTCCAGCGCCAGGGCCACGGCGCGCTCGCTGGCGGCGTCCAGCGAACTGGTCGCCTCGTCCAGCAGCAGGATGGCGCGATCGGCCAGCAGGGCCCGTGCGATGGACAGGCGCTGACGCTGCCCACCCGACAACTTGATACCACGCTCGCCGAGATCGGTGGCAAAGCCCTGCGGCAGCCGTTCGATGAATTCCATGGCATGCGCCGCCGCACAGGCGGCGCGCACTGCTTCGTCGCTGGCGTCGGGTCGGCCGTAGCGCACGTTCTCCGTCACCGTGGTGGCGAAGATCACCGGATCCTGCGGCACCAGCGCCAACTGGCGGCGAATGTCATGCGGATCGCATTGCGACAGGTCCGCGCCGTCGATGAGAATGCGTCCGCCCTGCGGGTCGTAGAAGCGCAGCAGGAGACCGAGCACGGTGGACTTGCCCGCGCCTGATGGCCCGACCAGCGCGATGCGCTCGCCGGGCGAAATGGCGAGCGTCAATCCGTCCAGCGCCGGCACGTCGGCGCGCGACGGGTAGGCGAAGGTCACGTTCTCGAAGCGTATCGCGCCAGACGCGCGCACAGGCAATGCCGACGCCGCGTCTGAGGCAGGCCGTGCAATGGCGGATTGCGTGTCGAGCAGTTCCATGAGGCGCTCGGTGGCGCCGGCGGCGCGCTGCAGTTCACCCCAGACTTCGGACACCGCGCCCAATCCACCCGCCACGATGCCGGCATAGAACACGAAGGCCGACAACTCGCCGGCAGTCAGTTTGCCAGCCAGCACGTCGTGGCCGCCGATCCACAGGATGACGCCCACCGCCGAGAAACTGATCAGCATCACCGCCGAGATCAGCGAGGCCTTGACCTTGATGCGCGTCACACCGGTGCCGTAGGCCGACTCTACGCGATCGTCGAACAGGCGACGGTCTGACTCTTCATGGGCGTAAGCCTGCACGGTGCGGATCTCGTGGATCGATTCGTCCACCTGCGCCGCGACATCGGCAACGCGGTCCTGCGCGTTGCGCGACAGGCGCCGCACGCGCCGTCCGATCAGCAGGATGGGCACCAGTATCGCGGGTACGCCGAACACGATCAGCGCCGCCAGCTTGGGACTGGTGATGAACAGCAGCACCAGTGAACCGAGCGCAAGAATGGCGTTGCGCAGGAACATCGACACGCCGAAGCCGATGACGTTCTGGATTTCGGTGGTGTCGTTGGTCAGCCGCGAAATGATTTCACCGGTGCGTGTCGAATCGAAGAACGCCGGCGACAGCGTGAGCACATGCCCGAATACCGCCTTGCGCAGATCGGCCACGACGCGCTCACCGGTGGACATCATCAGGAAGAACCTCGCCCACGTCGACACGGCCAGCAGCAGCGACACCACCAGCACGCCCACCAGCGCCTGATCCAGCAGGTGCGGATCGCCGGAACCGAAGCCGCCATCGATGACGCGCTTCAGTCCCTGCCCCATGGCCAGCATGCTGCCCGAGGCGATCAGCAGCGCCACCAGCGCGCCGGCGATGCGCCGCTGGTACGGAGACAGGAAGCGCCACAGTCGCGCCGCCTGGCGGCCGACGGGTGGCTTGACGCCGTCCTTGGCGGGGTTGTGGGCGTCAGCGGATGCCGCCGAGACCGGGCTTGCCACGGGTGCCGAATTCACTGGATCGATGATAGCGTCTGAACGACCATGCAGCGACCATGCCTTGAAGAAGCCCGTCTGGAGACGATCTTCAAGGGATTCCCCTCGGCGCTCATGGCTTGCGCCGGACCGGCGAGCCGCGGGCTGGCACGCATCAGGCGGCCAGCGCCTCGTCCAGCGCCACGATCCAGTGCCGCACGTGCGGTCCGACCGCTGCGGCCAGATGCGACTGGCAACCGATATTGGAGGTGAGAATTTCCTCGGGCGCGCCGGACCTCAATGCTGCCAGTTTGTTGGCCTGCAACTGGCTGGAGAGTTCAGGCTGGAATATCGAGTAGGTGCCAGCCGATCCGCAACACAGATGCGCGTCCGGCACCACGGTGAGCTCGAAGCCGGCTGCGCGCAGCACGCTTTCCGTGACGCCCTTGATCTGCTGCCCGTGCTGCAGCGTGCAGGGCGGATGGAAGGCCACGCGACGCTTCACGTGCCGGCCATGCATGGCACGTTGCAGAGTGGAGGTCTCCGCAGCCAGTATTTCGGAGATGTCGCGGCACATGGCGCTGATGCGCGCCGCCTTGTCGCGATAGTCGGGGTCGTCACGAAACAGATGCCCGTAGTCGCGCACCATCGCGCCGCAGCCGCTGGCGGTCATGACGACGGCCTCCACCACGCCACTATCGATGACGGGCCACCACGCATCGATCAGCCGGCGCATGTCATCCAGCCCGTCCGATTGCTGATTGAGGTGATAGCGCAGCGCGCCACAGCAACCCGCGCTGGAGGCTTCGATCAGCGAAATGCCCAGGTGATCGAGCACGCGCGCCGTCGCGGCGTTGGTATCCGGCGCCAGGGCCGGCTGCACGCACCCAGCCAGCGCCAGCATGCGCCGCGCATGACGCGGCGCGGGCCAGGCACCGGCCTGCGGCGCAGTGGCGGGAATCTTGTCGGCCAGTACAGCAGGTATCAGGGGCCCGGCCACGCGTCGCGCCAGGCGTCCCAGCGACAGTGCCAGGGAAAACAGCGCGGGACGCACGAACAGGTTGGCCACCATGGCGCGCTGCATGCGCTGCCATAGCGGACGGCTGATGCGCTCCTCCGCCACGGCGCGTCCGATATCGGCCAGGTGGCCGTACTGCACGCCGGACGGGCAGGTCGTTTCACAGGAGCGGCAGGAGAGGCAGCGGTCCAGGTGCAGTTGCGTCCTGGCGGTGACCTCCTCGCCCTCCAGCATCTGCTTGATCAGGTAGATGCGGCCGCGCGGACCATCCAGCTCGTCGCCCAGCAATTGATAAGTGGGACAGGTGGCCGTGCAGAAACCGCAGTGCACGCACTTGCGCAGGATGGCCTCGGCCTCGATGCCGCGCGGCGTGTCCTTGATCCAGTCGGCGAGATGGGTCTGCATGGCGCTCAGATCTCCGGATAGAGCCGGCCGGGATTGAACACGCCATGCGGGTCAAATGCCGTCTTGAGTTTGCGATGAATCGCCGCAATGGCGGGCTGCAAGGGGTGAAAGGCGCCGATCGACTGACGCAGGTCATCGGTTCCGCGAAACAGCGTGGCGTGACCCCCGGCCTTGTGCGCCGCTTCGCGCACGCGCGCCGGTGCGCTGGCGCTGGCAAACCAGCGCAGCGCCCCGCCCCACTCGAGCAGCGTGTTGCCGGCCATGGCCGAATGCAGCACATCGATCGGGGCGATGGACGGCACCGACATGCGCCACAACGGCAAGCCGTCCTTCGCCGCGACAGCAAAGAATTCATGCGTCTGTTCGCGCAGCGACTGCCACAGGACGCGGGCCTCGCCATCGTTCATCTTCTCGCCGCCCATCTTCTCAGAGGCGGATAGAACGGCCGCCTGTGCACCGGACAGGCGCACAAACAGTTCGCCATCCGCCCACGCGCTGCCCGACAGCGGCAGGGGCTTGCCGCCCCAGCGATTGAGTTCCTCGATGGCGCGCGCCTCGGGAAATTCGAAGCGCAGCGTGGCTTCGGCGACGGGGCGTGGCTGGGTCTTCAGTGACACCTCGAGAATCAGTCCGAGCGTGCCCAGCGAACCGGCCAGCGCGCGCGACACGTCATAACCGGCGACATTCTTCATCACGCGTCCGCCGAACGACAGTGCAGCGCCGCGGCCATCGAGCAGCCTGGCGCCCAGCACGTAATCGCGCACGGCGCCTGCCGTCGCGCGGCGCGGCCCCGACAAGCCAGCCGCCACCATGCCGCCCACCGTGGTGGCGGGCCCGAAATGCGGCGGCTCGAACGCCAGCATCTGGCCGTTGTCATGCAGCAAGGCCTCCAGTTCGGCCAGCGGCGTGCCGCCGCGCACCGTCACCACCAGTTCGGTCGGCTCATAGTCGACCACGCCATGATGGGATCCCGCATCGAGAACCGCGGCGTCCTGCGCCCATGGCTGGCCGTAAAAATCCTTGCTGCCGCTGCCGCGGATGCGCAGCGTGCGGCGCGCCGACACCGCGTCACGCACCGTCTCTGCGAATTGCTGTTCGAGATGGCTCATGCGTCCCGCACACCGCGAATCAAGACATCCTGTCTCACGGCAGTGCCTCGATTCAAAATGGCACCTCGAAGATGGCCTTGATGGTCCATGCGTCGGTGGCGCTGTTCAGGCCATGCCCGATGCCGAGATTGAATATCCACGGCTTGCGCTCGAAATCCATGACCAGATACAGCGCGCGCTGCTGCTGCTCGGCCGGCAGACGATTGGCCAGCGTGCCCAGGCCGTTGTAGTACTCACCGCCGAGCGAAATGCCTTCGGCCACGCGCCGCGTCGCCTTCCACGTCATCAACACCTCGGGACTGCCGCGAAATCCGCGCGACAGACCCCAGTCGAATATCGGATTGATGCCCAGCAGCCAGTCGTCGTCGTGATAGCCCGCCATGATGCGCAACTCGGTGCTCAGCCGTGATTCCGAAAAGGCCCGGGATACGTTGGACAACTCGGCATTGGCGCCGGCATACCAACCGGACTCGGTCTTGATCGGCAGCCATTTCAGGCGCCCCTTGAGACCGCCCACATAGAATGTTCCATTGGCGCTGGTGGTCATCGGCACGTACAGGCCGGCCTCGAGCGTCTTCGTGAGGCCCCAGGAGAATTCCGGCGTGACGCGCAGCCCGCGGTAGGGCGCGATATCGCCCTCATATTCAGCAGTCTTGCGTCCACGCGGCGTGGTGTTGATGTGCAATTCCAGCCCGCGCTCGCCGGGTTCGTTGATTTCGTCGGTGTAGACCTGGATCTCGTCACTGATCGCCAGTGCCGGCGCGCACGGCACCAGTGTCAGCAGCCACGCCAGAATCAAAATACGCAGCCAGCCCCTGACGACAGCGGTCGCCGGCCGGGTCAGCCGGTCGGCGCATGGCGGTATGGTTGAAAATTCCTGCATTCAGAATCTCGGCAAGTCGGCGTACGGCAGCACGCCGCCCTTCACGTGCATCCGTCCGTACTCGGCGCAGCGATGCAGGGTGGGAATGTTCTTGGACGGATTGAGCCGGCCATCCGGATCGAAGGCCAACTTGAGTTCGCGGAACAGCGCCAGCTCTTCAGGCGAGAACTGCACGCACATCTGGTTGATCTTCTCGATGCCGACGCCGTGCTCGCCGGTGATGGTGCCGCCGACCGCGATGCACTTCTCCAGCACCTCGGCGGCGAACGCTTCGGTGCGTTCCAGTTCGTCAGGAATGTTGGCATCGAACAGAATGAGCGGATGCAGGTTGCCGTCGCCGGCGTGGAACACGTTCGGGCAGCGCAGTCCGTACTTGATTTCCATGGCGGCGATGAAGCGCAGGATCTCGCCCAGGCGCTTGCGGGGAATGGTGCCGTCCATGCAGTAATAGTCGGGCGAGATGCGTCCCACGGCGGGAAAGGCCGCCTTGCGTCCGGCCCAAAACTTCATGCGCTCGGCCTCGCTGTTCGATACGCGGATGGCGGTGGCGCCGGCCGCTTCGAGCACGGCACGCATGCGACCCACCTCTTCTTCCACCTCGGCCGGTGTGCCGTCCGATTCGCACAGCAGGATGGCCGCAGCGTCGAGGTCGTAGCCGGCGTGCACGAACTGCTCGACCGCCTGTGTCGCGGGCTTGTCCATCATTTCAAGACCGGCCGGAATGATGCCCGCGGCAATCACGCTGGCCACGGCGTTGCCGGCCTTCTCGACATCGTCGAACGAGGCCATCACGCAGCGCGCGATTTCCGGCACCGGCGTGAGCTTGACCGTCACCTCGGTGGTCACGGCCAGCATGCCTTCGCTGCCGATGACGATGGCGAGCAGGTCGAGGCCCGCGCCATCGAGCGCTTCGGAACCGAACTCGACGGCCTCGCCTTCTGCCGTGAAGCCGCGCACACGCAGCACATTGTTGACGGTGAGTCCGTATTTCAGGCAGTGCACACCGCCTGAGTTCTCGGCGACATTGCCGCCGATGGTGCAGGCGATCTGCGAGGACGGATCCGGCGCGTAGTAGAGACCGTAGGCCGCCGCGGCTTCCGAAATCGCGGCGTTGCGCACGCCCGGTTGCACGCGCGCCGTGCGCGACAGCGGATCGAGCGACAGGATGCGCTTCATTCTGGCCAGCGACAGCAGCACGCCATCGCCCATCGGCAAGGCGCCGCCGGAGAGACCGGTGCCCGCGCCGCGCGCCACCACCGGCACCCGCAGCTCATGGCACACCTTGAGAACCGCCTGAACTTCGGCTTCATCGCGCGGCAGCGCCACCACCATGGGCAGCTGCCGGTAGGCGGACAGCCCGTCGCATTCGTAGGGGCGGGTATCCTCGCTGCGATACAGCAGTGCGTCGTCGGGAAGGATCGCGGACAAGCGCCCCACCACGTCGGCCTGTCGCAGGAAATCGATCTTCGGTGAAAGTGTGCTCATGCTCGCGTCGCCATGCCGCGCCCGTTCAGGATGCGCGGCGCGCATCCGCCATGATGATCAGGCCTTCTTGCCGAGGTAGGGCTTCGCCCAGCCCAGGCCTTTGACCGTATTGACGGCCGGATTGTATTCCGCGCCGATCCAGCCCTCATAGCCGATCTTGTCCAGATAGCCAAAAAGCCACGGAAAATTCACTTCGCCGGTTCCCGGCTCATGCCGATCCGGCACATCGGCGATCTGGATGTGGCCGATGCGCGGCAGATGCATGGCGATGGTATTGGCGATGTCGCCCTCCATCATCTGCATGTGGAAGATGTCGTACTGCAGCTTGGCATTCTTGACGTCCGCTTCGTCGATCAGCGCCAGCGCCTGCGCACTGTTGCGCAGGTAGACGCCGGGCACGGTGCGGGTATTGACCGGTTCGACCATCAACACGATCCCGGCGCGGTCCAGTTCCCGTGACGCATAGCGCAGGTTGGAAATGAAGGTCTGGCGCATCGAGATCTCGGACAGGCGCGTGCGCGATTCAGCAATGCCGGACAGCATGTTGATGCGCTTGCAGTCCACCGCCTTGGCGTAGGACACGGCGCGCCCCACGCCGTCACGAAATTCGGACATGCGCGAAGACAGGCAGGCGATGCCGCGCTCGCCCTTGTCCCAGTCGCCGGAAGGCAGGTTGAACAACACGACTTCGACACCGGCGTCCTTGGCGCGCTTGGCGACCTCATCCTTGTCGAATTCGTAGGGAAACTGGTATTCCACGGCCTTGAATCCGGCGCGCGCCGCCGCCTCGAAGCGGTCGAGAAAGGCGTGTTCAGTGAAAAGCAGCGACAGGTTGGCGCAGAAGCGTGGCATGGAGGGGGGGCCAGAAAAGAGAGAGAGAGAGGGGGGGCGTACCGCCGTACGATCAGAGCGTTAGGTGGCAATACCCGGCCATTATACGTCTAAGGGCCATCCCACACCCGCTAGATGGCAATATCGCGTCTGGGGTTGAAATGACCCCCTTGCCGCCAGCTAACGAGCCCGCGCGAACAATCCGCCGCGTGCACCGGTTCGAATCATGGAAAAATGCCCGTCATGACGCTCCATCGACGCCGCTTTCTCAAGTCCATTGCCGCGCTGTCGGGCGCCTCGTTGCTCGGGGCCTGCAGTCGCAGCACACCCACATTGCCGCGCCTGCCTGCCGATGGCGTGGTGCTGGCCTATGGCGACAGCCTCACCTTCGGCACCGGCGCCGAGGCCACCAGCAGCTACCCCGCCGTGCTCGAGCGGCGAATCGGACGCAAGGTCTTCAATGCCGGCGTCCCTGGCGAAACAACGCCGGCCGGGCTGGCTCGATTGCCCGGCATCCTGGACTATGTGCGGCCGGCGCTGGTCGTGCTGTGCCATGGTGGCAATGACTTTCTGCACAAACTCGGCGATGAACAGGCGGCGCAGAACATCCGCGCCATGGTTCAGGCCGCGCGCCGCCATGCAGCCTCGGTGGTGCTGATCGGCGTCCCCAAACCCGGCCTGCTGCCCTCCACCGCCGATTTCTATGAAAAGATCGCCAGTGAGTTCGCGTTGCCTTATGACGGCGAGATCATGAAAAGCGTCCTCACCGACAACGAATTCAAGTCCGACCTCATCCACCCCAATTCACGCGGCTACGCGCGCATTGCCGAAGCGGTGGAAAGGCTGCTGAGGCAAAGCGGCGCCGTCTAGCCGGTCTATTGGGCCCTGAAGGCGATGCGAGGCCGCGCCGCCGGCCTGCAGTCAACGCCTGAATTGTCGGGGCAGATGCCCGAAGAACCGCATCCAGATGCGGTTCTTCGTGAATTTCCCTGCGACCCGGCAAGGCTGAATAACGCGACAATCAGGTGTGTTCAGCCGGCACCGTCGTCCGGCCCTCCCCCAACGCGCGCTGCATCAGCACGCTATCGACCCATCGGCCGAGCTTCACGCCCACGTCGCGCAACACGCCGACATGCTCAAAACCACAGGCGGCATGCACTGCGATGGATGCGCTATTGGCACTGTCGCCGATGACGGCCACCATTTGCCGGTAACCGCGCGCCGCCGATGCTTCGATGAGTCGCGAAAGCAGCAGGCGTCCGATGCCACGCCCCATCGCATCCGGATGAAGATAGATCGAGTCCTCGACGGTGTGACGCCAGGCGATGCGAGCGCGGTACGGCCCGGCATAGGCGTATCCCAGCACCGTCGGCGAATCGTTTGCGGCGGCGCTGGTGCCGGCGAAGGCGGTCTGGCCGGCAGCCGTTGCCGCGCTACGTGGCGCCTCGGCGACCAGCCAGGGAAAGCCCTGCCCGGTCAGTTCGTGCAGGCGTCGCCGCATCTCGGCTTCATCCGGCGGCTCGATCTCGAACGTGGCCAAGCCGTGCAGTACATGCCGTGCGTACAGTGCCGTCAGCGCAGCAATATCGTCATCGCATGCCTCGCGCACAACGATTGGCAATCCTTGTTCACCCACAGTGCTCCTCGTCATTTCGGTTCCATTCAATACGGGATTGTCCCGCACCCCCATCACAAACCCAATCGAATACCGACACGGCAGCCTGCCGCAGGCATCGCGTCGCCCGCCCTCTCAGCCAATCCCGACCAGCAGTTCGGGGCGCTCGCGCCGAAGGCGCTGCAAGTCAGACGGGTTGTCCACATCCCACAGTGCCGGCAATTCAAACAGACGCAGGTTAGCCATCCGGGCACGCTGGCGCGTGGCGGCCATGACATTCGGTGAACTCCAGACCATGTCCCGGAACAGTTCGGGGGCGGCACGGCGCAATCCGATCAGAACATAACCGCCGTCCTCGGCAGGCACCACCACGACATCTGCGCCGTCCTGCAGGCGAACCAGTGCGTCCCCCAGAATGGCGGCGTTCATGACGGCGATATCGCTGCCGATGAGCAGCGCACATTCACTGCGCGTCAGGGCATCGGCCAACGCATTGGCCATCCGCTCGCCCAGATTGGCGCCCACCTGGACACGCAGCGTCACGGCATGCTGTTCTGCCATGGCGGCGAGTGCCGGATGCGATGCGTCCGGCGCGCACCACAGCTCAACAGAATCGGGCGCGGCGGTGCACGCGGCATACAGCGCCACCTCGCTCAGTCGCCGATAGAGGACGGCAGCCCCCTCCGCCCCCAGTGCGGGAATCAGCCGGGTCTTCACCTCGCCGGCCACAGGCGCCTTGGCGAAAACCAGGATGGTGCAAGCTTTCGCGGCAAGGCCGGATGGGTCCGCAGAACGTTCCATCACCTTGTCACGGGCACGATTGCCCTTGCCGTTGCCAGAAGCTGCGTTGCCGCCAACATCGCGCACCTCGTCATAGCTTTCCGCCAGGCGCGCCGGCGCCGCGCCGAAAAAGTACCGCCACCGCAGCCACCACATGCCGAACAGGGTGCGCAGAACGCCGCGCGCTTCCCAACGTCGCCCCGACGTCCGTCCACGCGCGCGGAGGCAGGCCGGCGCCGACAGCCGCTTCAAACGGGATGACAGGCTGATGTCTTCCATCAGTGCAATGGGCGGAAAACCGCCGACGCGATCGAACGCGCTGCGGCGCATGAACATGGCCTGGTCGCCCGTGGCGATGCCGGTCAGGCGCGAGCGAAGGTTCATGGACCAGGCGATCACGGCCAGCATGGGATGCTCGCCGTCGATGTGCACATCG
>CANIIN010000014.1 GCA_947467405.1 Betaproteobacteria bacterium
CAGATCGGCCACATCGGACGGCTTGACCTGATCGGCGCGCTCCTCCAGTTCCTGGTCCGTGACTAGCGCCCCCTCTGCCAGAAAGTCCTTCCACGAGGTCAAGCCCGGACCATCGCCCCTTAGCAGGATGATGCGTTCCAGTTCCGGCAGCGCTTCGGCTTTCAGCATCTCCGGGTAGTCCATCCCGAGAAAACCGGTCACGGTCAACAATATCCGCGCATTGCTGCGCCGGAGAATGTCCGCCGATTCCGAGCCCTTGAAACGCGTATTCAACGGAACCAGGACGGCACCGATGGATTGCAGGCCCATGGCCGCGAGAATGAACTCGTGAATGTTCGGAGCCTGGATCGCAACCCGGTCGCCCTTGCGGATACCGGTCGCCATGAGGGACTTGGCAACTCGCCGGCGCAGGTCATCGACCGCGATCCAGGTCAATCTGAATTCGCCATCCTTAATCGCTTCGCGCGCGCCAAACAGGCGCCTTGCCCGGTTCACCAGCGCTGGCAGCGTGAAAGGTACCGCTTCCTCTTTGCTCATTTCAAAATCCTGAAGCAACGACTGATTTGAGATAAAGGACGCCGCTTCAATTACCACCCTTGATGTTCAAGGTCTTCAGCAATGGCGCCCACAGTGTGGATTCCCGATTCACCAGTGCCTGCGATTCCGCAACGCTGGCATAGATCGGGAAGAAGCCGAGCTCCGTGAGTTTCTTGAGCAATTCTGGCTCCTTCAACGCGCGATTGACGTCCCGATTGATGCGCTCGATGATGGCGACTGGCGTGCCCTTCGGCACGTAGATGCCGCTCCACGGCGTCCATGTGTAATTGAGGAACTCCGGGAGTCCGGCCTCGGCCATGGTCGGCAGATTCGGAAACTGCGGCACTCGCTCCTTCTCGGTGATGGCAATCCCGACAAGTCGCCCGGCACGAATATGCTCACCGAGCGGGCCCATCGCGTCAACGATGTATGCCAGACGGCCAGCCAAAACATCGACGATGGCCGGCGCCGTTCCCTTGTAAGGCACGTGAACAATCTGCGGAGCGCCGATCATCTGTGCGAATGCGGCCGCCCCTACATGGCTGGTCGTCCCCGCCCCGGCGGAACCGTAGGAATATTTATCGGGATTGGCCTTGAGCAGGTCCCTCAGTCCCTTGAGGTCAGTCACTCCCAAAGATGGCGAGGCTGCCAGCAGGAGAGGCAATTTTACCGCCATGGCAGCCACCGAGAAGTCACGCACGGTATCAAACTGCACATTGCTCTCTAAGGCGGGCAGGATGAGCATGGTTGAACTGGCGCCATAGAGCAGCGTGTAACCATCCGCGGGCGCTTTCGCGACGATCACCGTGCCGACTTGACCACCCGCACCGGCACGGTTATCGATGACGATGGTTTGGCCGAACATCTGCGACAAACGGTCTGACATGGCGCGGGCGGCAAGATCGGTCGCGCCACCCGGCGCAAAGGGCACAACCATGCGAATGGATTTTGACGCCCAGGCTTCCTGCGCCTGGGCAACGCCGTGGCCCATGATCAGCGTGACTGGCGCCAGAACGCTCAGCGCCAAACCACAGACCGCAGCAGCACCCCGCAACAATCCGGTCACACGCCCACTCTTTACACTATCGACCGCATTACAAAGCCTGAAAACTTCCGCCATGACTCCTCCTTGTATTTGATTTAACCAACACCAGTCAGGCAGTCGATTGATCGGCGCCTGAAACGCCCGGTTGATTTCTTCAAGTCCTCTCCGCAGCACCTTGATCGGGCGATGCAGGTCCGATCAATATCGGCGTATCAGAGATCCATATCTCCGGCGAGCATCTGCTTGGAAATGAGATGGCGCAGGATTTCATTGGTGCCATCGGCGACATTCACCTTGCGCAGATAGATATACGCCTCAGTCAGATGCATTTCATTGGTGAAACCCATGGCGCCATGGGTCTGCATGGCCCGGTCAACCGCGTTCTTGCCAATTTCCACCGCATAGGCTTTAGTCATGGAAAGCTCCTTGGTCGCCTGCTGACCGCTATCCAGCAACTGGCAGACATTCAGCGCCATCAGGTGCGCTGCGTGCAGCTGCATGGCCGACTCAGCGAGCGGGAACATGACGCCTTGGTACTCGGCAATCTTCTTGCCAAAGGACTCACGCACCTTGACGTATTCAACGGCCTGTTCGAGCGCCCATCTTCCCAAGCCCACCGCGCGTCCCGAGTTGTAGATCCGACCAAGGCCGACGCCCAGCATGCCGATTTTGAAACCCTTGTCCAGTTCTCCGATCAGCTGATGTGGTTCGATCCGCACGTTGTCGAACTGCAGAATGGCCTCGTCTGTTCCAACGTGCCCCCACATGTTGATCAGTCGCTCGACAATGAAGCCGGGGGAATTGGTCGGCACGAGGAACGCACTGATCCCGCCCTTGCGCTTGGCAGCCTGTTCCGGATTGGTTACCGCGAACACCGCTGCGTATTGTGCATAGGGACTGTTGGTGATCCAGATCTTGCTGCCGCTCAGGCGCCATCCGTCTCCGTCCTTTTCGGCACGTGTCTTGATCATGGCAGCATCCGACCCCGCGCCCGGTTCAGACATGGCGAAGCACATGGAATGCTCGCCGGAAAGCAGCTTCGGCAATGCCAGTTCGCGCATTTTAGGGGTGACTTTTTCCAGCACCGGGCTGGGGCCCTTTGCCCAATGGCTGATCATGAAATGTCCGAGCCAGTAGTGGGTCCCGCACATCCGGAAAATCTGCTCCCACGCCACAAAATAGGCCAGATAGCCCAGACCACCGCCTCCGATATTCTCCGGGGCGCTCATGGCGTAATAGCCGGCCTTGGCCGATGCCATGCGCACCTCTCGAATCAGCTCAAGCACGCGGGGTACGTAGGCGCCCTTGTCGTCGTAGATCTTGCGCGGATCGGCAAAGAGTTCGGCATTCTTCTCGTGCCTTGTTATGACTTCGGCTCGAATAAACGAAACGATGCCATCCCGCAATGCGGAGATTTCCGATGGATATTCAAATGCGATCGCGCTCATGCTCTATTCCTGTCTTATATAAGTGCACTGAATTATGCTTCGAATAGGAAATTCTTGTCAGGGACGGGACTGTTCTCCCACCGCCCCTCTTAATGTGCTGGGTGATTGTCGGATGAATGCCAGGCAGACATTGAGCCTGCCTGGCACAGCCTGAAGAGCGCGCGACTAGCCCTTGCAGGAAATTGGCGCGGATTCGCTCCAATCCAGCGCCTCGTCGCTGACTTCGATATTGACCTTGGACCAGGTCAACTTCAGCGCCTCCGCAGGTCCGATCGGGCGGAGCTTGAAATTCCCCAGATTCAACTCTGCCGCTGGCCGACTGAGCAGTTGCGCCACGCCTTGGGCGGCCTCATTGGGCTCAAGCATGCGGGTCTGCCAGCGTCCGAAGACCTTCGGGTTGTGGGCGTACTCCTCGGTCATCCCGGTTCGGATAAAGGGCAACATCAGGGAACACGCACTGACCATGTCAGCCGACTTGCCAAGATTCACCCGCAGGACTTCTGGAAGACGAAGCACAGCCCAGTTCGCCACGACATATCCCGGAACCGATGCGCCGGGCTCAATGGCCTGCATGGAAGAGATATACATCAGTTGCAAAGGCTGCTTGCGATACAACGCCTCGCCCGCCCAGAGGTGCGTCATGGCGAGAAAACCGTCGATCTTGGTATTCACCACCAGGTTCGACTCGGCCAGATTTTCAATGAAGTCCTGGCGAACGCGGGCACGTCGTTCTGCCCCGCTCTCACCCTCTATCTCTGGCAGGGCGCGGCCGAATCGGTACCCCTTCTCGGTCAGACCAGAATTGCAGATGATCAGATCAGGCGCCTTGCCACCCATCTGCTCAATGATATGGCCCCGAGAAGCCCACAGGTCGCGCGTGTTGTTGACGTCGGCCTGGACCGCAAAAGCCGTGACACCTTTTGCACGAATGGCCGCAACGAGGTCAAAACCGTCCCGATAGCTGCTGTGAAAATGAACCCCCACGGCTTCGGCGCCATTTGCCGCGGCCGCCAATGCAAAGGCCTGGCCGATGCCGCCATCCTTGCCGGAACCTGTGATCAGCACACGCTTGCCCTTGAATCCCTTTCCTTCCTCGCCCGAGAATTTGAATTTCTCGAAATCCGCAGTGAAACTCATGATCCACCCTCCTGATTTATCACGCAGTCATCATAACCAAAAAGGGTACTCCATTACATAGCTGGCGTTAGCCAATGACACCATGCACCAATGTGAATCATCCGCAATACGGGCGATAGAGCCAGCCGGGGTAAAATCTCCCGACACGGCAATGCACAAGCACTGCATCGCGATCCCTCCACCTAGCTATGCAAACCAGCTTCCAGGACACTCCATGAGCGCAGGCAAGAGACTACCCGGCACACCCGAACCCATGCATTACTGGTCAGGTATTGGTGGCATCCGGATTGCCGGTGACTCCTGGGGAGATCCTGACGGGCCGCTGGTCATCCTCCAGCATGGAGGGGGCCAAACCAGGCATGCGTGGAAGGGCGCCGGAGAAACACTTGGCGCCGCTGGTTACCACGCAGTCGCGTTCGATGCGCGAGGACATGGGGACACGGACTGGGCCCAGGATGGAATCTATGGTTCGGACGCCATGGTGCAGGACCTCAAGCTCGTCATCGCAGCACTGGGCAACCGGCGGCCGGTCCTGGTTGGAGCGTCCATGGGCGGCGGAACCAGCCTCGTCGCAGTCGGCGAAGATCACGTCGACGCCACGGCCCTGGTACTGGTCGATATCGCGCCGCGAATCGAAAAGGAAGGTACCGACAACATCGATGCCTTCATGGGCCAGAAGCCGGATGGTTTTGAATCTCTGGAAGAGGTCGCCGCCGCCATCGCCACTTACCAGCCACACCGCAAGAGACCGAGCAATCTGGATGGACTGGCCAAGAATGTGCGCCTGGGGCTCGACGGAAAATATCACTGGCATTGGGATCCGCGATTCCGCGTTGGCCGGCACGATCTGACCACTCGTCAGATGCGGTTTGAGGCTTGCGCACGAAACCTGAAATTACCCACACTCCTCGTTCGTGGCGGGCTATCCGACTTGTTGAGCGAAGATGGCGCCAGGGACTTCCTGACGATCTGTCCCCATAGCGAGTATGTCAACGTGACCGGTGCCGGTCACATGGTGGCGGGTGACAGAAACGATGTTTTCGGGACTGCCGTCATCGAATTTCTGCATCGGGTGGTGCCGGTTGGCGGCGCCCCCAAGCAACCTGCTCACAGCCTGCATCCGCATCACGAGGGACCACCCGGCGACACCAGGGACATCCCCTGAACTTGGCGCCACAGCCTTCTGTAACGCCCTGAACTTCTGCCTAAACCGAGTGGAAAGTTGCGGCGTTTCAGATGACGCCGGCGAAATAACCCTCTATTGCTGCGCTGTGAACAACCCGCCTGTGTGGTCCAGTGCCACGCGTCTGCCGTCGGGTAAGATACTTACCGATGAACGTCGACTTTTGGAGAGCCACGACTGCGTGACACTCGCTACGTGGCATTCGCGCGAGCCATGACAAAACCCAGATCTACAATCCGGAGTAATCGACGAAGTCAGGTAGTTCGTTGTCGAACGGATTCAAAAACCAGTTCAGGCTCCGACGCGTTTCGATCGTCAGAACTCTTAACCTTGGCAGAATGTGTGATCTGTAGAGCTAGACTCTGGCCTTGGCTTTGCGTCCGGGTGCAGCGGGCGGAATGTAGCCGGATACGCGGCACAGCCAACCTTCGACTGGCTTGCCCTCTTCAAAGCGGGTCAACTTGCACATGATGATCTCGCCGGTTGCAGTGAGCGCCTGCACGCCGCTGCGCACCTTTTCCAAGGAGAGACCTGTTGCCTTGGAAATATCCGAGTCAAGCCGCTCACCGTGCTGCTTCAGGTATTTCAGGATTTCAGGCAACTTGATGCTCCTTAAACGAAGGTTCTGACCGCCATGACCAAGTGGGGAACACTTGCTGGCGGAGAGGGTGGGATTCGAACCCACGATACGCTTGCGCGTATTCCGGTTTTCGAGACCGGTACATTCAACCACTCTGCCACCTCTCCGGGGCCGGCATTCTATCATTTCCCGGGCGACCGCTCCAGTCCCCCGACTACCAAAATTAGGGGATCCAGCGGTGAGAAAGAGCTAAAACGTCCGGTTTTTGCGAATTGGGGGAGAAATACACTGAAAATCACATTAAGGGCTGAATGAATTCAAGTCCCCCCATGTATGGTCGAAGCGCAATCGGCACCTCAATTGAACCGTCCTGACGCTGGTAATTCTCAATAATCGCCACCAGCGTCCGGCCCACAGCAAGACCAGATCCATTCAATGTGTGTACCACTTCCGGCTTACCCTTCTCAGGACGGTAACGAGACTGCATTCGCCGCGCCTGAAAGGCCTCGAAATTGGAGCACGACGATATCTCGCGATAGGCGTTCTGCCCGGGCAACCAGACCTCAAGGTCGTAGGTCTTTGCGGAAGAAAACCCCATGTCACCCGTGCACAGTGCCATGACGCGATACGGAAGTTCCAGTTTCTTCAGGATGGCCTCTGCGTGCCCTGTCAGTTCTTCGAGTTCCTGGTACGAGTGGGAAGGATGCGCAAACCGTACCAACTCCACCTTGTCGAACTGGTGCTGACGAATCATGCCGCGCGTATCCTTGCCGTACGAACCCGCTTCACTGCGAAAGCACGGAGAGTGGCATACGAATTTCAACGGCAGCTTTTCGATTGGAATGATTTCATCCCGGAGCATGTTGGTGACCGGAACTTCCGCAGTCGGAATGAGATAGAACTTTTCCCCATCGCCACGAGGTACGGCAAAAAGGTCCTCTTCGAACTTGGGCAATTGACCGGTGCCGCGCAGACTGGCGGCGTTCACCAGATAAGGCACATAGACCTCGGTGTAGCCATGCTCTACCGTGTGCACGTCCAGCATGAACTGGGCAAGAGCCCTGTGCATCCTGGCCAGGGAACCTTTCATCACGGAAAAACGCGCGCCGGCAATCTTGGCGGCCGTGTCGAAATCAAGCAGCCCCAGTGTTTCACCGAGTTCAACATGGTCCTTCGGCGCAAACCCGAACTGCCGCGGGGTTCCCACGCGACGAACCTCGACATTGTCATCAGCAGAACGTCCGGTCGGCACGCTTTCATGCGGCACATTCGGCACCATGAGCAGGAAGTCCTTGAGCCCCTCCTGCAACGCTTCGAGACGCGACTCCATTGCGGCCAGTTCGGTGTTGGCCTGCCCCGCCTCCGCCATCAGTGCCGTCACGTCCTCACCCTTGCCCTTGGCCTGCCCGACACGTTTTGAAAACTGGTTGCGAGCGGCCTGCAATTCCTGCGTGCGTGTCTGAACGACACGACGCTCCTGCTCAAGTGATTGGAATGCGGCCACATCAAGTGTGAAGCCGCGATCGCCAAGACGCGCTGCGACGGCGTCCAGTTCGGTTCTTAGTCGTTGTGGATCTAGCACGATGGCTCTCAAATTGAACGGATTGAAATGTGTGACGCGTGTTGCAGGCGGTTGCAGGACAACTCGTTGCGCAAAGTCAGGAAATCAGTCGGCGCCGCCCTTCGCCTTTTTGTCCAGATCACGCAGGTAAGCGAGCTTTTCCGCAATCCTGCCTTCCATCCCTCGCGAAGTCGGACGATACCAGCTCACCTTCGCCATGCCATCGGGAAAATAATTCTCGCCTGCCGCATATCCTTCGGCCTCGTCTTGGGCGTAACGATAGTCCTTGCCAAATCCCATCTCCTTCATCAAGCGCGTCGGCGCATTTCGCAGGTGAACGGGAACCGGCCTGGAGTCATCCTGGCTGACGTACGATCGGGCGGCATTATACGCAACGTAGGCGGCATTAGACTTCGCCGCGCAAGCAAGATAGATCACGGCCTCGGCCAGCGCCAACTCACCTTCAGGACTGCCCAAGCGTTCGTACGTTTCGCAAGCGTCCAGCGTCATGCGCAGCGCGCGAGGGTCAGCCAAGCCAATATCTTCAGTGGCCATGCGCACCATGCGACGCCCCATATAGAGAGGATCGGCCCCGCCATCCAGCATGCGCACCAACCAGTAGAGGGCCGCGTCCGGATCAGAACCGCGAACCGACTTGTGAAGCGCGGAGATCTGGTCGTAGAAGGCGTCTCCCCCCTTGTCGAATCGCCTCAGGTTGCGCGCAACGGCATTCTGTACAAATTCGCCGGATACTTCCGTGACCCCGGCACCGACAGCAGCCGTCTGAAGGATTTCGAGAAAATTCAGAAGCCTTCGCGCATCCCCATCGCACAACCCGATTAGCCGGTCCCGCGCCAGGGAATCAAAACTGAGGCCCCCAAGTGAGGTCGCGACAGCTCGGTCAAGTAGTTCACCCAGTTCGGCTTCAGTCAAGCTATTCAGGACATAGACGGCAGCTCTCGACAGAAGCGCGCTGTTGACTTCGAACGACGGATTCTCAGTTGTCGCACCAATGAAGGTGAGCAATCCCTGCTCGACAAACGGCAGAAAAGCATCTTGCTGCGATTTATTGAACCGATGAACTTCATCGACAAAAAGAATGGTCCGGCGACCAGAGGTGGCGAGTACAGCCTGTGCCCGCTGCACGGCCTCACGTATTTCCTTGACCCCGGAAAACACCGCCGAGAGCGCGATGAATTCAGCATCGAAAGCATTGGCCATCAAGCGTGCCAGAGTGGTCTTGCCCACACCCGGTGGCCCCCACAGGATCATCGAATGCGGCTTGTGCGACTCAAAGGCAAGTCGCAGAGGCTTTCCCGGGCCCAGAAGATGGGTCTGGCCAACGACCCCTTCCAGAGTCTGCGGACGCAGTGCCTCGGCAAGAGGCGCTGTCGGCTCTGGACTGGCAAATAAGTCTGCCATGATCAGCTATCGTTGCAAACCGCAACCGCCCGGATAAAACATGCGCTTGATGTCACTTTGAATCTCCAATCACATCCGCACCCTTGGGCGGTGAAAAGCGAAACGTAGCCGCATCAATAGGGCCGTTTCGCCTGAAAGTGCTGAAACGCAGCAATGTGACCTGACCAAAACTATCGGTCAGTTCCATGGTCTCCAGCCCCGAAAATCCGAAACCCAAGCTGATTCGGGTAAAACTGGAATCCTTGTCCCGCGGAGTCGCGTCCAGCCACTCCAGTCCATCCCGCAAGCCGCGATCTGCCAGTTTGAATGCCTTGACCGCCTCATTGTTACCGGCAAGCAGCGCGGCAGGCGTTGACCCCAGCGCCTGATCCAGCTTCTTGATCGTCACTTGGTTAAGATCTTCGTCATATATCCATACCCGTACGCCGTCTCCAACGATCAGTTGCGCGTAGGGCTTGACATAAGTCCACCTGAATCGTCCGGGCCGCGAAAACGACAGCATTCCCCGCGACTCCTGGACCAGCCTCTTGTTTCGATCAAACACTCTTTGCTCGAACTCCCCCGAGGCTGTCAGAGTTGTCGCAATAAACTCTGCAAATCTATCCAGGCTCGAAGCCTTGGCGATTTGCGGCATGGCAAACATGGCGGCTGCGACGAGCATTCGTGCAAGTGCGAACCAGATCGGGAGATTGTTCACTGAGACAAGCTACTCGGCGCGAGCCGGCACCAGCACTTCGCGGTTGCCATTGGATTGCATTGCAGAGACCATCCCGGCCTGCTCCATCTGCTCAATAAGCCGAGCAGCACGGTTGTAGCCGATGCGCAAATGCCGCTGAACCAGCGAAATCGACGCGCGACGCGTCTTGAGTACGATGTCACAAGCTTGGTCATATAGCGGGTCATTCTCTGGAGCCGCTTCGCCACCCAACCCGCCATCGAATCCAGCACCGCCCCCCTCGGACGCGCCGTCGAGCACCCCCTCAACGTAGTCCGGTTCTCCCAGGGCCTTTAGATAATCCACCACTTTGTGGACTTCATTGTCGGCAACGAAAGCTCCATGCACGCGTTGTGGCAACCCGGTACCTGGCGGAAGATAGAGCATATCGCCCTGCCCGAGCAGTGCCTCAGCACCCATTTGGTCAAGAATGGTGCGGGAATCCACCTTGCTTGAAACCTGAAACGCGATTCGGGTCGGGATGTTGGCCTTGATCAATCCCGTAATCACGTCGACCGATGGACGTTGCGTTGCAAGTATCAGGTGCACGCCTGCCGCTCGCGCCTTCTGTGCAAGCCGGGCGATCAGTTCCTCGACTTTCTTGCCGGTCACCATCATCAAATCGGCAAGCTCGTCTATGACCACGACAATATGCGGAAGCTTCGCGAGATTTTGCGGCTCGCCGGATTCCAGGGTGGCAGGATCCTGCAATGGCGCCCCCGCCTTTTCCGCATCCGCTATCTTATGGTTGTAGCCGGAAAGGTTGCGTACACCGACCCAGGACATGACTTTGTAGCGCCGCTCCATTTCCGCGACACACCACATGAGGGCATTTGCTGCCTGCCTCATATCCGTGACGACGGGAGCAAGCAGATGAGGGATTCCCTGATAGATGGACAACTCAAGCATCTTGGGGTCCACCATGATCAGGCGCACGTCCTTGGCTTCCGCCTTGTACAGCAGCGAAAGAATCATCGCGTTGATGGCAACCGACTTGCCGGATCCCGTCGTGCCCGCAACCAGCAGATGGGGCATCTTTGCCAGGTCAGCGACCACGGGATTACCCGCGATGTCCTTTCCCAGCACGAGCGTAAGCGGAGAACCTTGATCGTGGTAAGCCTTTGACGAAAGTATTTCCGACAGTCGAACGATCTGCCTGTGCGGATTGGGTATTTCAAGACCCATGCAGGATTTGCCTGGAATCGTTTCGACAACGCGGATACTGATGACGGAAAGTGCACGAGCAAGATCCTTGACCAGATTGACGATCTGGCTGCCTTTGACGCCCGTTGCAGGCTCGATCTCGTATCGGGTAATGACTGGACCGGGATATGCGGCAAGCACCTTGACCTGGACACCGAAGTCAGCCAGTTTCTTCTCGATCAACCGCGACGTATATTCGAGCGATTCGGCAGAGATTATCTCCCCGGTGGTTTCCGCCTCATCCAGCAGTTTCAAAGGTGGAATCGGAGAGTCAGGCAACTCTGTAAAGAGCGACTCCTGTTTTTCCTTCTGAACCTTTGGTGATTTCGGTATTTTTACGACCGCCGGCTCGATGCGGATAGGCTCGTGTTCAATGACCAACTCGCGCTTTGCCTCGACAACGGCTTCGCGCTCAATGGTCGCCACCTCGCCCGCTTTGCGATCCTGTCGCGCCTGCCATGTCTGAGTGACGTAACCATAAATCCACTCGATTCCACCACCAACAGCTTCGGATGCGACAAACCATGACACTCCGGTAAAGAGGCTTGCGCCGATTCCCCACAATGTAAGCAACAGGAGAGTTGCACCGGTAAATCCGATTATTGAACTCGTCGCACCTGAAAGCACTTCACCAACCATTCCACCCGGTGCAAGCGGAAGATTGGCCTTGAGGCTGTAAAGTCGAAGGGATTCAATGCCGCTCGACGCAGCAATCAGGAGAACGAATCCGACGAGTGCCCAATAGAAAGGGCGCCGGTCGCTGATTGCACTTCCATCAAGCTTCCGATACCCCCATACCACTGCGTAGACGAATAACAGTACCCACCAATACGCAGAAAGCCCAAAGAGGTACAGCAGCAGGTCTGCGATCCAGGCGCCAGCCCGACCGCCAGCGTTGTGTATCTGATCGCCGGAACTCGCATGGGACCAACCTGGGTCACCCTTGCTGAAGGTTATCAATACCAGCGCGACATAGGCCGCGAGCGCGATCAGCGCGAACCACTTGGATTCCCGCAACAAAGCAGCGACTTTACCTGGCAGAGGCGCTTGAGAGTCTTTCAATTCGATCCGATACGGGAAGAGCCAGATTAGTGAGCAGAACGTAGCCACATGGGCGGAACGGTTTGATTTTATACGGAAATATCTGTCGAAGCCAGAAGCATCGCTGCGTGGCGTCCGTGTACCTGAACGATAGCGGCGCAGGCATTCTTAAACCATTGGACGAAAAAAAACCCGCCACAGCGGGACCCTTTGGGTTTCCGGTGTACGCGGACTACTTGCGTACGACACATTCCAGCGACCGGCCGGCATTCACTGCAGAGCCACCCGTCAGGCTCTGAATAAATGAGGCCGGCGGCGTGAACTGCAGACCTGGATCGGTAGACAGAAAACGGGGGCGACGATCAAGGCTATCAATGGCGCCAAACTGTCCAGCCTGAAAATTGACCGATCCTCCATTGTTTGACGCAACGATCTCACCGTCTGACACCGATACGTAAACAGCCGCCTCCAAATTTGAACAATCGCCCTGCCCTGCAGCACCCTCTGTACAGTCATCTGCGCCGTAGGTTGTGCCTCGTATGCCGATTGTGGCCGTTGCCGTATCCAGTTTGTAAGCATCCTGATCACCGCGTTTACCGACCAATCCAGTCACTGCACGCATCCCACCTTTGACCAGCTTGAAGAAGAAGCTGTCGTTCTGCGGCTCCTCCTGCGTGAAATTGAAATTTTCGATCTTGACACTCGTGTTCGGCTTTAGAGTAATTTGACCGCCATCACCGAACTTGATCTGGGCGAAGCTGTCCTTTTGGGTATTCAGCGTATCTCCAGGGGCAATATCGGATTTCTGGGACAAAATCCGCACAGACCCATCCGCCTTCTTGACCGACAAGGTCCCGGAAAGTTGTGTAACGTTACCTGCCGCCGCCATCGCGATACCAGGCGAACCAGTCAATGCGACAGCAACAATGAATATGCCTAGCACTACTTTCATGCGGTACTCCGCTTCCGCTACACAGCACAGGGTCCAACCACGGACCTCTACGGCCCAATCCTACTGACCATCTTTCGGTATCGCCATGCAATAAGTCACAAATCGGCCAAGTATTGAATTTTTATTATTATTTTCAATAACTTATTAACGACTTGAAGCTAATCAACAGTCAAAATATTGTCCCGAATGAATATCACCCCAGCGCGCACTTCGATGAATCCTCCAGTCTGCAGATCCTTCATCACTCGGCTGACCATTTCACGGGACGCCCCGATCATCTTGGCAATATCCTGCTTCGCGAGTTTTTTCGTGATGATCTTCTGACCATCGATCGTTTCCGCAACTTCCAGCAACAACCTCGCAACGCGACCGTAAACATCCATCAGTGCAAGACTGCCAATCTTTTGATCGGCCTCCCGAAGACGCTTGACAAGTCCACGCATGACCGTCATTGCCATCTCGAAATTCTCCTGCAAACATTCCTTGAAATCACGCTTGGAAAGGACTAACAACTCGCACGCTTCCAAGGTAACGACAGTCGCGGACCGAGGGCTGTCATCAAGCAGGCCCATCTCACCAAAGAATTCTGTCGGCCCCAGAATGGCCAGAATGATTTCACGCCCTTCATCGTCACTCATCATGACTTTCAGGCGCCCGGAAATCACAACGTAAAGGGATTCAGTAGCGTCACCCGCGGCGATAATGGTTTTGTTTCTTGCGAAACTCTTGCGACTGAAAGCACTTGTCAGGAGTGCAAGTTGATTTTGCGGCAATACGGAAAACAACGGCACATTTCTCAGGAGCAGCGTGGAAACGTTAGCGGGGCCCGCCATGTTCATTCCTCCATGGAAGCCACCATTGTTGCGCAAAACCGGGGTTCTTGTGTAATCAATCAGTTGCAGGAGGGCGCGCTGGAGTCATCACCTGCGCCGAGACCAGCCCGAAGGCGAGTAGCTTTTGTCTCTTCATTGGCGGCAAAAATCAGGTAATTGATGAGACTGGAGTCAAATCCGATAGGTATGACCCCTGACTGTATGTAAGCTGAACTGCGCGCGTTGTCGAAGACATATCTGAAATCGGCCGAGCCGCCGAAGTTGACTTTGATGGGGAGGGACTTTCCTGTGACCTTTTCGTCCTGACCGTTGAACAGGCCAGATGTCGCGTCATTGCCTATGATGATCAGCCCTCCGCCAAGAATAGTCTGCGAACCAAGCACTGAATTGGTGTAGGTATAAGGCTTGGAACCGCTGATATTCAGAATAATCTCGCCCTGATTGACGATTTTCGCGTTGGTGTTGGGACCAGTACCGGCTTCCAGAACCACATTCCCGCCCGTTGTAATGATCAACTGCTCCGGGTCAAGAGTAGCGCCTGCGGACACCACCGCGCTGCCAAGGCGGGTGCTCCGACCGCCCTTCAATATCAGGCTCCCGCCAATATCAATGCTCGGGCTTCCAGAGGAAAGCAAAACCGCGTCCGCGAGCACGGCCACGCCCCCCCCAGCGGTATTGTTACCAGTCACGGTGCCGCCATTCAGGATGACATTAGATTCGTTTGTTGTGCCTAGCCCCTTGATCAAAATCGTAGGGGCCTGAATTGATGCGCTTGATGACCCCTTCAGCACCGCGCCTGCCGTTGACGACGCCTGAGCTGCCCCTCCAGAAAGCGTGAGGTCACCGGTGCCAAGGTAGATCTCAATTGTCCTCTCTGCTTTCAAGACAGCATCAGTCAAGACTGTCGGCGCGGATATGGTCGGCTTCGCCGTCACGTTCGAAGCATTGGCATCAATTGTAAGAAATTGCACCGGATATTTCGTTAGGCCATTGGCGGCGCCCACGATGACATTCGTAGCCTTGACTTCAACGGGCGAACTGGTGCCAGTAGGCGACTTGATTGTGACGCCTCCAGTGCCATTGCCTGCCTGA
>CANIIN010000015.1 GCA_947467405.1 Betaproteobacteria bacterium
ACGACCGCCACCATGCCGCGGCGCACTGAGAGCTGATAGCCATTCAATGGAATTTACGCTGACGAAAGAAGAGCAGGCCTTCCGCCAAGAGGTGCGCGATTTCCTGCGCGACAACCTGCCGGCGGCGACTTCACGCCGTGCCAAGCGTCTCGGTTACCTGATGCACGGCCGCGAATTGGTTCTGGGGTGGTTGAAGATCCTCCACAGCAAGGGCTGGTCCGCCCCCAACTGGCCCGAGCAACACGGCGGGACCGGCTGGACGGAAATGCAACGTTTCATCTTCGAGGAAGAATGCTGGATCGCGGGCGCGCCGGCCCTGCCGATGACCGCCCTGACGCTGGTGGCGCCGGTGATCTACACCTACGGCACCGAAGCGCAGCAGGTGCGCTTCCTGCCGCCTATCCTCAAGGGCGATGTGTGGTGGTGCCAGGGCTTCTCGGAGCCCAACGCGGGCTCGGATCTGGCGTCTCTGCGGACGACTGCGAAACTGGAAGGCGACCATTACATCGTCAATGGCACCAAGATCTGGACCGGTGGCGCGCAGGATGCCGACTGGGGATTCTTTCTGGTCCGCACCAACAGCGAGGTCAAGGCGCAGAAGGGCATCTCTTTTCTGCTGATCGACATGAAATCGCCCGGCGTCACCGTGCGCCCCATCATCTCCATCAACGGCGAGCATCACCTGAATCAGGTGTTCCTGGACAACGTGCGCGTTCCCGCCGATCAACTGGTCGGCGAGTCGGGCAAGGGTTGGGACTACGGCAAGTTCCTGCTTGAGAACGAACGCACCGCCAGCGCTTTCGTCAACCCGTCCAAGCACGAACTGGCCAAACTTCACGAAATTGCCACGGGCGAGATGCGCGACGGCAAGCCGTTGCTGCAGGATCCGGAATTCTCGCGGCGCTTCGCACGGCTCGCCATCGAAGTTCAGGCGCTGGAGTACTCGGTGCTGCGTGTGCTCACCGGTGAGAAGACCACGTACCACAGCATTGCGGTGGCGTCGGTGCTGAAGTTGCATGGTTCCGACCTGCAGCAGAAGATCGCCGAGTTGCAGGTGGACCTGCTCGGACCAAAGGCCCTGCGCGCCTTCACGCCGGAAGAGAACGACGATCCCGATCGCTTCCCCGTGGACGTCGAGGACTATGCAGCGGGGCGCATGTCCGACTATCTGATTGCGCGCGCGGCCACGATCTACGGCGGGTCGCAGCAGGTGCAGCGCGGCATCATCGCCAAGCTGGCCTTCGGCCTGTAGGCAAAGAACGTCGCATCAAGCGAAAAAGCAGACGACCACGACTCATCCAAAGAACGAGTACCCAGCCAAGGATTCATCATGGATTTGACCCTCTCACCCGACGACGAAGCATTCCGCCAGGAAGTTCGCGCCTTCATTCGAGACAACCTGCCCAGGGAACTGGCGCGATCCGCCGCACGCCTGGGTTATCTTGCGCATGGGCGTGAGCGCATCCTGGCTTGGACGAAGATCCTGCACACCAAGGGCTGGTCGGCGCCGCATTGGCCGAAGGAATACGGCGGGCCCGGTTGGACTGACATGCAGCGCCACATCTTCGAGGAAGAATGCTGGAAGGCCGATGCGCCGGTGATGTGCATCAGCAACCTGTCGCTGGTGGGACCGGTGATCTACACCTACGGGACGCCGGAGCAGAAGGCCAAATTCCTGCCACCGATCCTGAGCGGGGACGTGTACTGGGCGCAGGGGTTCTCCGAACCCAACGCGGGCTCGGACCTGGCTTCGCTGAAGACCACGGCTGTACTGGATGGCGACCATTACGTGGTGAATGGCTCGAAGATCTGGACCAGCGGTGCGCACTTCTCCGACTGGGGGTTCTTCCTGGTGCGGACCAATATGGAAGTCAAGGCGCAGGCCGGCATTTCCTTCCTGCTGATCGACTTGAAGACGCCCGGCCTGACACTGCGCCCGATCGTGTCCATTGACGGTCTGTATCACCTCAACCAGACCTTCCTCGACAATGTGCGCGTGCCCAAGGAAAACCTGGTGGGCGAGCCGGGGCAGGGCTGGAGTTTCGGCAAATTCCTGCTCGAGAACGAGCGCACCGCCAGTGCCTTCATCAACCAGTCCAAGCGCGAGTTGGAAAAGGCCCGCGACATCGCCAAGGCGGAAATGAAGAACGGTCGCCCGGTGATCGAGGATCCGGAGTTCAGCCGGAAACTGGCTCGCGTCCAGATCGAATTGCAGGCGCTGGAGTTTTCCGTGATGCGCGTGCTGGCCAACGAAAAATCGCAATACAACAGCATTGCCGTTGCCTCGGTGCTGAAGATCTGCGGATCGGAACTGCAGCAGAAAGTCGCCGAATTGCAACTCGAAGCGCTGGGACCGAAGACGCTCTACCACTTCACCGAGCACGAACTCGAGAATCCGGACACCGATCCGCCCGGCATGGCGGCATACGTGGCGGGCCGCACTGCCGAGTACATGATCGCGCGCGCAGCCACCATTTACGGCGGTTCGCAGCAAGTGCAGAAGACCGTCATCTCCAAACTGGCGTTCGGCCTCTGAGTCGGCGCGCCTGAAAATCGATCGTTGAAAGAGACAACATGGACCTGACCATCTCGCCTGAAGACGAAGCCTTTCGCCAGGAAGTGCGCACGTTCATCCGCGACAACCTGCCGAAACATCTGCCGCGCGAAGTACTTCGCCTTGGCTACCTCGCGCATGGCGCCAAGCGCGTGCTGGAGTGGGGCAAGATCCTCTACAAGAAGGGTTGGGCGGCGCCGCCGTGGCCGGTGGAGTACGGCGGAACCGGCTGGACCGACATGCAGCGCCACATCTTCGAGGAAGAATGCTGGAAGGCCGACGCGCCGATGATCGCCATGGGTGCGCTGTCGCTGGTGGGGCCGGTGATCTACACCTTCGGCACGCCCGAGCTGAAGGCGAAATTCCTGCCGCTCATTCTGAGGGGGGAAATCTTCTGGGCGCAGGGCTTTTCCGAACCCAATGCGGGCTCGGACCTGGCCTCGCTCAAGACCACCGCGGTGCTGGATGGCGACCATTACGTGGTCAACGGCTCGAAAATCTGGACCAGCGGCGCTCATTTTGCCGACTGGGGATTCTTCCTGGTGCGGACCGACAGCACGGTCAAGGCGCAGAAGGGCATCTCCTTCCTGCTGATCGACATGAAGACGCCGGGCATCACGCTGCGTCCCATCGTGTCCATCGACGGCATGTACCACCTCAACCAGACCTTCCTCGACAATGTGCGCGTGCCCAGGGAGAACCTGGTCGGCGAGCCGGGGCAGGGCTGGAGCTTCGGCAAGTTCCTGCTGGAGAACGAGCGCACCGGCAGCGCCTTCATCAACTACACCAAGCGCGAGTGGGCCAAGGCCCGCGATATCGCCAGGGCGGAAATGAAGAACGGCAAGCCGCTGATCGAAGACCCGGAATTCAGCCGCCGGTTGGCGAAGGTGCAGATAGAGATCCAGGCGCTGGAATATTCGGTGCTTCGCGTTCTGTCGAAGGAGAAGTCGCGCTACGACAGCATTGCCGTGGCGGCCGTGCTGAAACTGCACGGCTCCGACCTGCATCAGAAAGTGACTGAACTGCAATACGACGCGCTGGGTGACAAAGCCCTGCATCATTTCACCGAGGCGCAACTCGAAGACCCGGACAGCGATCCGCCCGGCATGCCGGATTACGTTGCGGGGCGCACGGCCGAATACCTGATCTCGCGCGCCGCGACCATTTACGGCGGCTCGCAGCAGGTGCAGCGCGGCATCATCGCCAAACTCGCATTCGGCCTGTGATGGAATCTGCGGCAGCGGTTCATCGCCACCCATTTGATTCAATATTGACGACAAAGGAGCAGTAGAGATGGCAATCGATTATGACAATATCAAGAACTGGAAATTCGACGACGTGACGCATACCTACACCGAGCGCGACAGCATGCTGTACGCGCTGGGACTGGGATTCGGCGCCAACCCGGTTGACGAGGACGAGCTGAAGTTCGTTTACGAAAAGAATCTGCACGCCGTGCCGACCATGGGTGTCGTGCTGGCGGCGGCCTTTGGTTGGGCGCGCGATCCCGCCAGCGGCATCAACTACACCAAGGTGGTTCACGGCGAACAGTCCCTGCTCTTGCACAAGCCGTTGCCGGCCGCCGGCACCATCATCGGCAAGACGCACATCAGCCACCTCATCGACAAGGGCGCCGACAAGGGCGCCGTGATCTACCAGGCGCGTGAACTGTTCGACCAGAAGACCGGTGACAAGCTGGCCACGGTGCAGAGCGCGACCTTCGCCCGCGGCGACGGCGGATTCGGCAGGACCGACGCGCCGCCGCCTGCCGCACCGGCCACCCCGGACGGCAAACCCGACGCGGTGTGTGATTTCGCCACGCTGCCGCAGGCCGCGCTGATCTATCGTCTGTCCGGTGACTACAACCCGCTGCATGCCGAGCCGGCCATCGGCCGCGCCGCCGGCTTCAAGCAGCCTATCCTGCACGGTCTGTGCACCTATGGCGTAGCCGGTCGCGCCATCCTGAAGACCATCTGCGGTTACGACTCCAGCAAGCTGCTGGGCGTGGCGGTGCGCTTTTCCTCGCCGGTCTATCCCGGCGAGACCATTCGCACCGAGATGTACCGCGACGGCAAGCGCGTGCTGTTCCGTTCGCGGGTGGTCGAGCGCGACGTGGTGGTGCTCTCCAACGGTGTGGCCACGCTAGCCTGAGTTCGCGTACTGAGTGCGACGCCCGCCATGTTGTCGGTGGGTGTAGCGGCAGGCGAGCGGCCCTGAGACCGGCGCACCACGGCGCTAGAAAACACGGCATTCGAATGCCTGAAGATCCTTGTCTGGAGCCATTCTTCAGGCATTTCACGCTGTATTGATGGCTGTATTTTCACATCGGGAACACCATGGGTTACAAGATGATTTATCTGGCGCGCCGCAACCCCGTGGCGACCGCAGCGGAATTCCCGAAACTGTGGCGCTCGCACGCGGCATTCGTCAGCCAGTTCGGATCGGTGGGCAGCCGCTTCACCCAAGTCATGCAGTGCAGTCGGGTGCTCGATGTTCCGGGTGTCGCCGGTGCCTCGCAGGATTACGACGGCGTGGCGGTGCTCAGTTGCCCCACACTCGAAGACACGTTGACGCAGACTCTGCCGCCGGATATCCGCGTCAAGGTGGATACCGACGAACGCCGGGTTTTCGACGGGCTGGTGGAAGACTTCACCATGCGCGCCAGCGAACATGTGTTGCTGGACGCGGGGTTCGATGCGGCGCGCGAACGCGCCGCCCTGATCACCTTCATCAAGGCCAAGCCGGGTGTCAGTGGTGCAGCGTTGGCGCAGGATTTCCGCGAGAAGCGCTGGCCGGCGCTGCGGGCGCTTCCCGGCATGACGCAACGTGTCGTGCGTTGTGTGCTGAACGAGATCGTCGAGAAACCGCCGGCAGGCTACGAATACGATGCCATCAACGAGTTGTGGTTTGCGTCCGTGGCCGATGCCGTGTCTGTCCTGTCCGATCCGGCCGTGCAGGCTGCGATGAGCGGGCAACCGGCTGACGTCCATGACCCGGCGCGTACCGTGCAGATGTTCACGCGCATCACGCATACCTGGACTGCCCCCAAGTCCTGACGAGCCGACTGTGGTCGCTATTGACCTGATCTGAACTGGAATTCGATAAAACATGTCCACTGCAAACCAGCAACACCCGCTGCATACGCTCCTGAAACCGCAGTCCGTCGCCGTCATCGGCGCCTCGCCCGACAAGACCAAGATCCGCGGCGAACTGTTCCACTTCATGCATGCCGGCGGCTTCAAGGGCAAGCTCTATCCGGTCAATCCGAGTTACCAGGACATTCACGGCATCAAGTGCTATCCGGATGTCGGGTCTGCGGCGAAGGATGCCGGCGGCAGCCTGGACCTCGCGCTGGTGGCCATTCCCGCCAATGTGGTGATGCCGGAACTGGAGCGCTGCGCCGCAGCCGGCGTGAAGAACGTTGTCGTGGTCACGGCCGGCTTCGCGGAAGAGGGCGGCGAATCCGCCAAGGTGCAGGAAGCGATGGCGACGCTGGCCAGGCGCACCGGCATGCGCATCTCCGGGCCGAATAGCGAGGGCTACTTCAACGCCATCGACCGCGTGAACGCCACCTTCAGTCCGACCGTGGAACGGGTATGGGGCAAACCGACCATTCCCTACGTCAGCGACAAGCGTATCGCGGTGGTGGCGCAAAGCGGCGGCATGGGGTTTGCGATCTTCAATCACGGCACGCGCCAGGGCCTGCAGTACAGCTACATCATCACCTCGGGCAACGAGGCCGACCTCACCATGGCCGAGTACGTGGACTTCCTGGTCGATGATCCCGATACCGCAGTGATCGCGCTGTTCTGCGAAACCATCCGCGGCGGAGAAGTGTTTGAGCGCGCCGCCTTGCGCGCGCTGCAGAAGGGCAAGCCCATCGTCGCCATCAAGGCCGGCCAATCGGTCGCCGGGCAGCGCGCCACGGCCTCGCATACCGCAGCCATCGCCGGCTGGAGCGCCGCCTACGATGCGGTATTTGCCAAGTACGGCGTGATCCAGACGCAGGACGTGGATGAGACCTCCGCGGTGTGCGGCATTCTGGTGACGTCGCCCATCCCGCGCGGCAACAACACCGTGGTCATGACTGTTTCGGGCGGCGCCGGCGCCATCGTGTCGGATACGCTGGAGCGCAACGGCTTCACCATGCCCATCCTGCCGGAAGCCTTCCAGAAGGACATGCGCCAGCACATTCCCAGCTTTGCCTCGCCGCAGAATCCGGTTGACCTCACCGCGGCCGGCAACCGCAGCGGCGCCTACGCCCTGGTGATCGACTATCTGGCGCAGACCGAGGGCACGGACCTGGTGGTGGTGGTGAATTCGCTGTCCAGCGATGTGAAGATTCCGATCGATCCGCACAAGATCTCCGGCCCGCTGAAAAAGGCCGGCAAGCCGTTCGCCTCGTTCAGCTACACCATGCCGTCGGACTTCACGCGCGGCAAGATGGCCGAAGCCGGCATTTACGTGAACGGCAACCTGCGCGCCATGGGCAGCGCGCTGGGCAAGATCCTGGCGCATGCCAGAACCGCGCCGCCGGATGCGCTGCCGCCGCTGGAGTCGCAGGGCTCGCTGACGGCGCTCGCGCGCCAGGGCGACGCGGTGCTGTGCGAATACGAAGTCAAGGATCTGCTGCGCAGTTTCGGTATCGACGCCTCGCGCGAGGCGCTGGCCGGCGATGCCGATGCCGCCGTGGCGGCGGCCAATAAACTTGGCTACCCGGTGGCGCTGAAGTTCCAGTCGCCGGAGGTGACGCACAAGACCGAAATGGGCGGCGTGGCGCTGAACATCGGTTCCGCCGACGCCTTGCGCAAAGCCTACGCCGACATGGTTGCGACGGTAAAAAAGCGCGCCGGCAACGTGGCCTCGCACGGCATCCTGGTGCAGCAGATGGCGCCCTCCGGTTACGAAGTCATCGTCGGCATGATCAATGACGCCACCTGGGGCCCGCTGATGATGGTCGGCATGGGCGGCGTGGCCGTCGAGTTGTTCAAGGACGTGGCCTATCGCCCGGCGCCGGTGTCGCCGCGCGAAGCCGAGGCCATGCTGCGCTCCTTGAAGTCGGCGGCCCTGTTCGACGGATTCCGTGGCAAGCCGGTGGTCGATCTCGCGCCGCTGGCGCAACTGGTGTCGACGGTGTCGCGCATCGCCGACGCCCATCGCGACAGCATCGCCGAGATGGAACTGAACCCGGTCATCGTGCACGCCGACGGTTCGGGTATTACTATTGCCGACGCGCTGTTGAAGAAGGCCTCATAGGCCGCGATAACAAGAAGCTATTTCACCGGGCAGCCTTGCCGGCTGCACCAACGAGTCTTGCAGTATCAACCCAGAGGAAGAGGAAATACCATGCCAGCATTGAACGCCGTTGCAACAGAAGAAGTGCCCATGTCCGCTGACGCCGTGTGGAAGGTCATCGGCGATTACGACGACATCCGCAAGTGGGCGCCGGCCATTCTCGCCACCAAGAGCGAGCAGACGTCGGCCGGCAAGGTTCGCACCCTGACCATGCCGCCCGACGGCAAGCTGGTTGCCGAACTGCTGCGTGCCGAGTCGCCATATTCCTACACCTACTCGGTGATCGGCGCGGACGGCAAGGCCGCCGATGCGACCGGCACCGTGGCCGTGGTGGCCATTGATGGCGGCAAGTCGCGCATCGAGCTGAGCGGCACGTTCGACGCCGCTGCCGGCCAGAGCGCTGAAGACGCCATCGCCGGCAAGACCAAGTTCCTGCGTGGCAACCTGAAGGCCATGAAGCGGGCGCTGGGCCTGGCCTGATGGCAACCGCCGGTCGATGCGGCAGGGCGCGAGCCGGGGCAGGGCGATGAAGCATATCGTTGTGCTGAACAGCTTTGCCCACCGCGACGGCGGGGCGGATTTCGGCGCGGAGGGTTGGCAGGTCACGACCTTGCGCGCCAATCCGGACCCGGCGCTGGATGACGCGGCGGCGCTGGCCGCCGTGGCCGGGGCGGAGGCGCTGTACGTCAGCCTGCCCGGCCGCATCACGGCCGATCTCATTGCCCGCATGCCGAAACTGAAGGTGATTTCGGTGGCCGGTGCGGGCTACCAGAACGTTGACCTTGCCGCCGCGACCGAGCAGGGCGTCGCGGTGGTCAATCATTCCGGCGTCGGCCACATTGCCGTGGCCGAACACATGGTGGCCATGCTGCTGGCGCTGACGCGCCGGCTGCCCACCACGCACAGCGCGCTGGTCAGCGATGGCTGGAAGTCGCGGGCGGTCTACATGAAGCGCGTGTCGGATTCCTTCGGCACCATTCTGGCCGGCAAGACGGCGGGCATCGTCGGCCTGGGCAATATCGGCGCGCGCCTGGCGAAAACGTTGCTGCACGGTTTCGACATGAAGGTGTCGGCGTTCAGTCCGGCCACGCCGCAGGACGTCTTCGACAGTCTGGGCGTGACGCGTGTGGCGGATATCAATGCGCTGTGCCGGGAATCCGATTGCGTGCTGGTCGTCACCAATTACACGCCCGAGAAGCATCATCTGGTGGGTCGCGCCCAGATCGCGGCCATGAAGCCCACGGCCATCCTGATCAACGCCGGACGCGGTCCGCTGGTCGATCAGCAGGCACTGCACGAGGCTCTCCAGGACGGAACGATCGCGGCGGCCGGGCTGGACGTGTTCGACCCGGAACCGGCGCTGGACGGGGATCCGCTGTTCAAACTCGACAACATACTGGTGACGCCCCACGTCGCCGGCCTCGCCGACGAGGTGCAGCGGGCGCTGGTGCGCTCCTCGGTGGAGCAGTGCGGACAGGTGCTGGATGGACAGCGGCCGCCGCGCCTGGTCAACGACTCTGTGTGGGGCAAGCGGCGAGCCTGACCGTCGCAGCCGTGCGCAGGGCGTGCCCCGCGGTGCCGGGAGCCGGCGTTGTACTGTAGAATTTGCCTGCCAATCCTGGGCTCGGCTGACCATGACGAAGCTCGGCTGTCGAATCACGGGAGGGCGCGGGGGCGCAAGGCATCGCCACCCCGTTGCCGTCGATAGAAGTCCCGAAGCGACAACCCGCAGCGACCCTACTCAGCGAACCCGCCAACATGACCCAGCCGCCGGCCGATCCGTCCAGAGACCTGCCCCCGATCAGCGCTGACGATGTCTACCAGCTGACCAACCTGGCCATTGCCGAGCTGCACGGTTCGCAGACCTCCCTGCACCCGGAAGAACTCGAACTGCTGGTGCTCGTCGATGGCTTTGTCACCGTGGCGGAAGTCGCCCGCCGGGCCCGCACCATTGCGCCGGCGCAAGTCGAAGAGGGGCTGCGCAAGATGTTGCACGACAAGCTCATCATGCCGGCGGCCAAGGCGACCTCCGACTCCCTGGATTTCAGCAATTATCTCAGCGCATCGGCGCTGCTCGCCGCCACATCGTCGGGATCGGCCTCCACGGCGGAACTGGACGATGGTCAGCTCGAATTGCAGAAGCAGGGCTTCTATGTGCGCATCGCGCGCCGCGCCGCGCAGGAGCGCAAGCTGGCCGAAGGCGAGAAACTGCAGGTGCTGATCGTCGAGGACGAACAGCACCTGGCCAAGCTGCTGCGCACGTTCCTGACCCTGGAGGGCTTCACGGCCCAGGTCGCATCGAATCGGGATGAGATTCTCAAAGCCCTGCGCTCGGCGCCGCGGCCCGACCTGGTGCTGCTCGATGTGATGCTGCCCGATGCCGACGGATTCCAGATCCTCAACGCCATGCGCAAGCATCCGGCGCTGAAGGCGGTGCCGGTGGTGATGCTGACCTCGAAGGACAGCCGCGACGCGGTGTTGAAGGGCCTCTCCGGCGGGGCCACCGGTTACATCACCAAGCCGTTCGAGATCGAAGTGCTGATGAAGGCTGTCCATGCCGTGCTGGGGCTTTCCACCGGAAGCCTGTCGGACAAGGTATGACGAACGCCGCGGCAAGGCAGCCATGAGCACGATGGACTCCGAGACATTCAAGAAGTACCTGTCGGCGCTGAGCGCGGACTATCGCGCCACGCTGGCCGAAAAGCTGGTTCACATCGACCAGATGTGGAAGGAGCTGACCGCAGGCTCGACGGCCTTCGGCCCCATGACAACCCTGCATCGCGAACTGCATACGCTGGCCGGATCGGCCAAGACCTTCGGCTTGCCGGAAGTGAGCGAGGCGGCGCGCGTGGCGGAACATTTCATCGAGCCTTACGCGCTGGTGGGCGCTTTGCCGGCGGCGCCGAAGCTGATTGAATTCGAAAATCTGCTGGCTGTACTGCGCGAGTCGGCCGGCCCGCCCCCGGATTCCAGCGACCCGGCGCAAGCCTCGTCGTCGCAGCGATAGACACGAGCACGCGGCGGCATCGCGGACCGGCAACGCCATCGAAACCGGGCAGCAACCAAACAGGAAGGCAGCGTGGCGCCTTGAACAACAGCGACAAGTCGAAGTTCCTGGGTCTGCAGCTGACCTTCGGGGCGAAGATCAACTTCATCCTCGGCCTCGGTCTGGCCATCCTGATTGCGGTGGGCACGCTGTCGTACCGCAGCATCGACGATCTGGTCCAGACCGGTCGTTATGAGTCCGCGACCCTGGCCGATTTGGGGGGGCTGGAGGCAGCCATCGCCAGCATCAAGCAGGTCGAGTCCGCGCAGCGCAAGTATCTGATCACCGGCAGCAGCGAAGACCTTGGCGAGTACCGCTATGCCGTGGCGCTGCTGCGTTCGGATCGGCGCGGTTTCTTCCTGCAAGGCGGCATCCACAGCAGCAACCCGGACCAACAGCGGCGCCTTGCCCGGTTGAGCAAGCTGCTCGATGAACGGCTGGCCCGCCTGGACGCCACCTTGAATCTGCGGCGTCAAGGCGGCCTGGAGGCGGCCACGGCGCAGGTGCGAAGCTCCCAGACCGCACAGATCGATCAGGACATTCAACGCATGGCCGACGAGTTCCGCACCCACGAATTCCGCGCCCTGCGGGTGCGCCAGGAAGACACCGCGTTCAGCGCCGACGCATCGTCCTACCTGCTGTTCTGGGGCACGGCGTTTGCCGTGACGCTGCTGCTGTGGACGATGGTGATCATCCATCGCAATCAGGTGCAGCGCGCCGCGGCCGAGCAGGCCCTGCGCGACAGCGAGGAACAGCTGCGCCTGATCACCGATTCGGTGCCGGCCTTCATCGGCTACGCCGACCGCGACAGCCATGTGCGATTCCACAACAAGGCCTTCGAACGCTGGCTGGGCCGCACCGCCAGCCGCATTCGCGGTTACACGCTGCACAGCCTGATCGGCGACGAGGCCTGGAAACGCCTGGAACCTCATGTCGCGGAAGTCCTCGACGGCAAGCCCTCGCGCTGCGATTTCGCGCTGGAAGGACCGGACGGCCGCATGATCGATGTGTCCACCGAGTTGGTGCCGCGCCGTGGCGATTCGGGCGAGGTGCCCGGTTACTATGTGCTCGCCACCGACATCACTGCGCTGAAGGAAGTGGATCGCCTGAAGAGCGAGTTCGTCACCACGGTCAGCCACGAACTGCGCACGCCGCTCACCTCCATCCGGGGTTCGCTGGGCTTGCTGGCCGGCGGCGTGACCGGGCCGCTCTCCGACAAGGCCAAGCAGCTGGTCAACATCGCTACCGAGAACTGCGGACGGCTGGTGCGCCTGGTAACCGACATTCTCGACAGCGAAAAGATGCTGGCCGGCAAGATGGACCTGACCATCGAGACGCTCGACCTGGAGGAACTGGTGGTCCGCTCCATGCGCGAGAACGACGGCTTTGCCGGCACCCACGGCGTGAAGATGGCCTTCGAGGACAAGGCGCCGGGATTGCGCGTCAATGCCGACCGCGCCCGTCTGGTGCAGGTCATCACCAATCTGCTGTCCAACGCCATCAAGTTCTCGCCGCAGGGCGGCACCGTCGATGTCGGCATTCACGGCAGCGGCGACAGGCTGCGCGTCACGGTGGCCGATCGCGGGCCGGGCGTGCCGTTCGAATTCCAGTCGCGCCTGTTCGAGCGCTTCGCGCAGCTCGATTCATTCGATTCGCGGCGGCGCGGCGGCACGGGCCTGGGCCTGTCCATCTGCCAGGGCATCATCGAACGGCTGGGTGGCGTCATCGCCTATGCGCCGCGCAATGGTGGCGGCAGCGAGTTCTACTTCGAGCTGCCGGTGCAACGCTGATGGGGTATCGGCCAACAAATTCTTTTGCAGGAGCGAGTCATTCGTGAAAGCAGCACTTGAAAAACTGATGCTGGTGGAGGACGACGCGGACATCCGCACCGTCGCCAGCATGTCCCTGGAGATGGTCGGCGGCCTGCAGGTGCGCGCCTGCGAGTCGGGTGCCGTGGCCATCACCACCGTCAAGGAATTCGCCCCGCAACTGATCCTGCTGGACGTGATGATGCCCGGCATGAGCGGCCCGGAAGTCCTGCGCACCTTGCGCCAGGACCCGGAGACCTTCGCCATCCCGGTGGTGTTCATGACGGCCAAGGTGCAGGCCGAAGAGATCCAGGCATTGAAGCAACTCGGCGCGCTGGACGTGATTGCCAAACCGTTCGACCCCATGACGCTGAGCGACCAGGTCAAGGCGATCTGGGAACGGACCTGACGACAGACGGAGAAGGGCATGGGAAAACCGCAACAGGGCATTCTGCAACCGGCCGGCAAGCTGGCCCGCTTCATGGTCTTCACGCTGCGCGATGACAAATTCCTGCGCCGGGCGCTGGTCAGCCTGAAAGAGCTGGCCGATCAGCGTAACACCGTGGTCGGCATCGGCCAGTCGCTGGTGCTGGCCATGGGCGCGAAGGTAGTGGGCCTGCGCACCTTTCCGGAATACGCCGGCAAGGGCTTCGATGTGCCCTCGACGTCGTATGCACTGTGGGTGTGGCTGCAGGGCGACGACGAAGGCGATCTGCTGCATCGCGGACGCCGCCTCGCCGACGAACTGGCACCGACCTTCCAGTGCGCGCGCAGCGTGCACGGCTTTACCCATGCCGAGGGCCGCGACCTCACCGGCTATGTGGACGGCACCGAGAACCCCACCGGTGAAAAGGGTCGCGCAGTTGGCATCCTCGACGGCGCGGGCGAGACCCTGGACGGTTCCAGCTTCGTGGCCGTGCAGCAGTGGGTGCACGATTTCGATCGCTTCGACGACCTGTCACAGAGCGAGCAGGACAATTCCATCGGCCGCAAGAAGAGTAACAACGAGGAGATCGACGACGCCCCGGCGTCGGCGCACGTGAAGAAGACCGCGCAGGAGCAGTTCTCGCCGCCGGCCTTCATCCTGCGTCGCTCCATGCCGTGGAGCGAAGGTGACGAAGGTGGCCTGATGTTCATCGCCTTCGGACGCTCGTTCGACGCCTTCGACACGCAGATGCGCAGCATGGTCGGGCTGGACGACGGCATTCCGGACGCGTTGTTCCGGTTCACGCGGCCGATCACGGGCGCCTACTTCTGGTGTCCGCCGATGATGGGCGACAGGCTGGACCTGCAGTTGCTGGGGATCTGAGTGGGTTACCTGTCCGGCACAAACTGCGGCAACACGATTCCCTCTGCAATCTCCTGATACGCCACGATGACGCGCATGCCGATATGGACCGCGTCAATGGGACAGTCGAGGATGTTGCTGACCAGGCGTGGCCCTTCATCCAGCGTGACCAGCGCCACCAGATAAGGGACCTTCTCCGCCACGGCGCGATGCGCAGCATGATGAACGACGGTGAAGCTGAATACTTCGCCACGCCCTGACATGGCCTCCCATTCGTAGTCCTTCTTCTGGCAGGCGGGGCAGATGGGTGCAGGCGGATGCCACCGATGCGCGCACTGCCGGCAGCGCTGGATCAGCAATTTTCCCTGACGCGCGCCTTCCCAGTAGGGTTCGGTCAGCGCATCGCTACCGGGGACGATCAACATCAGCCATTCCCCAGGATTGCGGAACTGTCCATGGAGCAACCGACCAGCGCGATCTGCGCGCCTTGAATGGGGTTGGCGGCCGTGCCGCGCAGTTGTCGCACGGCTTCAGTCAGGTGGTTCATGCCGTGGATATAGCCTTCGGAAAGATGGCCGCCATGTGTGTTGATCGGCGTGGTGCTGTTCGGGCCGATGCCCTGTTCAAGCAGATGCCGCCA
>CANIIN010000016.1 GCA_947467405.1 Betaproteobacteria bacterium
GACTGCGCCACTCCTCGGCTTCGGAATCCAGCGCCGCTTCGGTGAGCGGATGCTCATCCAGCCAGACGCGCGGCACCGACAGCACATAACCCGTGCCATTGGCCTTGCAGGAGAACGACGGCGCCACAATGTCGCCGCGGCTCTGGTACATCAATGACGCCAGCCGCAGGGCAAAGATCAGCGCCTCGAGTCCGTCATCGCCGACCACGCCCTGGCCATGCGCGCCGCGCGCCGCCAGCCCTTCCAGTTTCGACAGACGGCCGCGATGCGCCAGCACCAGCTGCGACAGACGCTGCTGCTCGTCGCGCGAAAAGCCCGGCATGTCGGCCTGCGCCAGGATGTAGGCGCTGTGCTTGTGGTAACCGGCATGCGCGATGGTGATGCCGATCTCGTGCAGGTGGCAGGCGAAGCGCAGCGTCAGTTCTTCATGCTCGTCGGGCCCCTCCACCAGCTGCGCGTAGATGCGTGCCGCGAGCTGCTCCACCCGCTCGGCCTGCGCCACATCGACGTGATAGCGGCGCATGAACTGGCGCACCGTCGCTTCGCGCATGTCGTGGTGACTCACGCGCCCCAGCAGGTCATAGAGCACGCCCTGGCGCAGCGCGCCCTCCGAGACCTGCAACTGGCGGATGCCCAGTTCTTCCAGCACTGCCGCCATGATCGCCACGCCGCCCGGCATGATCGCCAGACGGTCTTCGCGCAGGCTGGGCATTCGCAGTTTCGACACTTCGCCGGTCTTGATGAGGTGGGCGCGCAGCCGGTCCAGGCCATCGGGCGTGATGCCGCGTTCGGACCAGCCGTTCTCCTGCAGAACCGACGCGATGGATTTGGCCGTCCCGGAAGAACCGATGGCTTCGGCCCAGCCGGCCTTGCGGTAGGCCTTGACGATGCGCTGCAACTCCTTGGCCGCCGCCACTTCAGCCTTCCTGAAGTCGCCCTTGTCCATGCGACCGTCGGGGAAGTAGCGCTGGCTCCAGCTCACCGAGCCCATGGGCAGCGACTCCATGAGTTCCGCCTCGTAGCCGGTGCCGATGATGAATTCAGTCGATCCGCCGCCGATGTCGAACACCAGGCGACTGTCCGTCGACAAGGGGAGCGAGTGCGACACGCCGAGATAGACCAGGCGCGCTTCCTCGCGGCCGAAGATCACCTCGATGGGAAACCCCAGCGCCTCGCGCGCTGCGGCCAGGAACTGCTCGGAATTGCCCGCCACGCGCAACGCATTGGTGCCCACCGCGCGCACCGCGCTGCGCGAGAATCCGCGCAGCCTCTCGCCGAAGCGGCCCAGCGCCTCGAGCGCGCGCTGCTGCGTGGCGCGATCGATGCGTCCGTCGCGCGTGAACCCGCCGCCCAGGCGCACCGGCTCGCGCAGCGAATCGAGCAGATAGACCTGATCCTCCACCACGCGGCCGATCTGCAGGTGAAAGCTGTTCGATCCGAGATCGATGGCAGCCAGTGTTTCGAGTTTCAGTGTTGATTTGATCACATGGGCAACATAGCACTCAGCAGGAGTCGCTGCAAACTTGGTGGGTTCGCCCGACCGGGGACCCGTCGCGATGCACCGAACCGCTCAGCCGCTATGACGCGACGACCTCGTCGAAACGTTCCGGCGTCAGGTGGCGCACGTCCTTGCCCTTGATCAGGTAGACGATGTACTCGGTGATGTTCTTGGCGTGGTCGCCGATGCGCTCCAGCGCCTTGGCGACGAACAGCACATCGATGCACGATGAAATGGTGCGCGGATCTTCGATCATGTAGGTGAGCAGTTCGCGCAGGATGGCCTGGAAGTGGCGATCCACTTCGCGGTCACGCATCGCGATCGAGGAGGCGTTTTCCACGTCCATGCGCGCAAAGGCATCCAGCGTATCGCGCAGCATGCCGGTGACCAGTTCCGCCATCACGGCAATCTCGTTCATGCGCGGCAGCGGCACCCGCCCCAGCGCCGGCACCTCATGCGCGCACAGGGCGATCTTCTTGGCCTCATCACCGATGCGTTCGATGTCGGTGGTGATCTTGAACAGTGCCATGACCAGGCGCAGATCACCGGCATTGGGCTGGCGACGCGCGATCACGCTGGTGCACAACTCGTCCACCGTGCGCTCCAGCGCATTGACCTCCACCTCGACCTGGATGACGCGCGTGGTCAGCGCCATATCGCCACGGCGCAGGGCCTCGATGGCATACACGACCTGCCGCTCGGCCAGCCCGCCCATGGACAACGCCATGGAACGCGCTTGATCCAGTTCAGCATCGAATTGCTTCGAAATGTGCGCTTCGGAAGTCATCATGCCGGCATCCAGAATGGAACTGCTCAGGATAGTAGGCTTGATTTATGACAATACAATGACCGGATCCCGGGGGTAAGCTGAAATCAGGATGGTGAAGAGAGGCAGGACATTGACTTTCTTCTTCACATTTGTGACCGTCATGAATTGGTAACAATCCGCCCCTACCATCAGAGGTCGTGATCAAACGTCCAAATACTCGTCAAAAAAATCCGCCGCCGCCCAGGCGCCCAAGGCAGGCGACGCAGCCGCTTTTGTCGCGCGAACTGAGCCTGATCGCCTTCAACCAGCGCGTGCTGGCCCAGGCGCAGGATGCGCACGTCCCGTTGCTGGAACGCCTGCGCTACCTGACCATCGTGTCGTCCAATCTCGACGAGTTCTTCGAGATCCGCGTCGCGGAACTGAAGGAGCGAATCAAGCTGGGCGGCGACGTCGCTCACCCTGGCGAGGTCGGGCCGGATGCCGCCTTTGCCGAGGTATCCACGCGGGTGCAGGCGCTGGTTGCCCAGCAATACGGCCTGCTCAACCAGGTGATCTTCCCCTCCCTGGCCGAACACGGCGTGCGCTTCCTGCTCGAAGAGGCGTGGACGGCCGCGCAGCGTGAATGGCTGCACAACTACTTCCTGCGCGAACTGATGCCGCTGCTCACGCCGATCGGGCTGGATCCGGCGCACCCGTTCCCGCGCGTGCTGAACAAATCGCTCAACTTCGCCTTGCAGCTAGAAGGCCGCGACGCCTTCGGACGCAACTCGGGCATCGCCATCGTGCAGGCGCCGCGCCTCTTGCCGCGCGTCATCCAGCTGCCCAAGGGCGTCGCCCGGGGCAAGTACGATTTCGTGCTGCTCAGCGCGGTGCTGCAGGCCTTTGTCGACGCCTTGTTCCAGGGCATGACGGTCAAGGGCTGCTACTCCTTCCGCGTGACACGCAACAGCGACCTGTTCCTGGACGAGGAAGAAGTCAAGGACATGCGTGCCGCCATCCAGGGCGAATTGCCGCAGCGCCATTTCGGCGACACGGTGCGCCTGGAAGTGGCCAAGACCTGCCCGACGGATATGGTGACCTTTCTGCTGTCGCAGTTCGGCCTCGACGAGCGCGACCTGTATCGCGTCGATGGTCCGGTGAATCTGGCGCGGCTGATGATGATTCCCGATCTGGTCGACCTGCCGGCGCTGAAATTCAAGCCCTTCGTGCCCGGCCTGCCGCGCGCGCTGGAGAAGTCCACCGACCTCTTTGCCACCATCCGCAAGGGCGACGTGTTGCTGCACCACCCCTTCCAGTCCTTCCATCCCGTGATCGAGCTGCTGGAGCAGGCGGCGCAGGACCCGGACGTGGTGGCCATCAAGCAGACCGTGTACCGCACCGGCACGGACTCGGTGCTGATGAAATACCTGATCGACGCCGCGCAGCGCGGCAAGGAAGTCACCGTGGTGGTGGAACTGATGGCACGCTTCGATGAAGAAGCCAACCTCAACTGGGCCGCCAAGCTGGAAGAAGTCGGCGCGCACGTGGTGTACGGCGTGGTCGGCTACAAGACCCATGGCAAGCTGCTGATGGTGGTGCGCCGCGAGGGCGGCAAACTGCGCCGCTACGCGCACCTCGCCACCGGCAACTACCATCCGCGCACGGCGCGGCTCTACACCGACTTCGGCCTGATGACGGCCAACGAGCGCATCTGCGACGACGTCTCCGAGATATTCAAGCAGCTCACCGGGCTGGGGCGCGCGCGCAAGCTCAATCACATCCTGCTCGCGCCCTTCACGCTGCACGACCACATGCTGACGTCCATCCGCCGCGAAGCGCGCCACGCGCGCCTCGGCCGCAAGGCGCACATCATCGCCAAGATGAACTCGCTGCTGGAGCCGCGCATCATCGAGGCGCTGTATGTCGCCTCGCAGGCCGGCGTGAAGATCGACCTGATCGTGCGCGGCGTCTGCTCGCTGCGCCCCGGCATCCCCGGGCTGTCGGAGAACATCCGCGTGCGCTCGATCATCGGGCGCTTCCTGGAACACTCGCGCATCTTCTACTTCCTCAATGATGGCGCGGAAGACGTGTGGATATCCAGCGCCGACTGGATGGAACGCAATTTCTTCCGCCGCATCGAGGCCGGCGTGCCGATCCTCGATCCCAAGCTGAAGATCCGCGTCATCAAGGAAGGCCTGAAGTCCTATCTGGCCGACAACTCCCAGGCGTGGACCATGAATGCCGACGGCGAGTATCACCACCGCCAGTCGCGCAGCGGCGTGCCCAATACCGCGCAGGAGCAGTTGCTGGCGCTGCTGGCGGCCGTCTGAACCTGCACCGCTCAAGCTGATCACAAGAAGCGTATTGCGGTGATCCGGCGTGCCGGTCACTCGGCCGATGCGGGCATCATGCGCAGCAGTGTCCTGTCGCGCGCCACGAACTGATGGTAGAGGACAGCCAGCACGTGCAATGCCAGCGCCACATAGCCGGCATTGGCCAGAGCCTGATGCCATTGCTTGAGAAGGCGGGCAAGCGATTCGTTCTTCTCCACCAGCATCGGCAGATCGAGCCCGGCGATGTGCACGCCCTGCCCCTTTGCATTGAGTGCCAGCCAACCGAGCACCGGCATGATGAACATCAGCACGTAGAGAAATCTGTGCGTGAGCGCCGCCATCGCCCGCTTCCAGGTTGGCCCGCCAAGGTCAGGGGGCGCGCTTTCCATCCGGCGCGCCGCGACACGGAACCATACCGCCGCCAACACCGCCAGTCCGAGCAGGTAGTGCCAGAACATCAGGGTTTCGCGAAGCTCACCGCCCTTGGCTGTATAAGGCTTCAGTTCCATGGTGGCGAAGACCGCGATGATCAACGGCACCGTGATCCAGTGGATGGCGATGGTCTTGTAGCCATACCGCGCGGGGCTCCAATCGATGGTCATATGGACTCCGAGGATGAACCGCCGCTCATGAATGACGCGGCTTTCAACGCGCCGCGCTCAAATCGAATTGCACGGTCACCTGATAGACCTGATCCTTGCCGCGCAACGTGTCGGGGGCGTCCGGAAAGGTGGCCGTCGTCACCGCCGACAGGGCCGCGCGATCAATCATGCCGACGCCGCTGGCCTGAAGAATCCTGGCCTGGCTTGCCGCACCGTCACGCAGATGAAACTCGACTCGGACACGGCCGACAAAGCCCATGGCGCGTGCTGCGGACGGATAGACCACCGCAGCCTGAATGGCCGCCTTCACCCGTGCCGCGAATTCGGCCTCCCGCTCGGCCGCCAGATTGGATCGCTGTGGTGGCGGGGGTACGACCGTTGGGGTGACTTCGACGACCGGCGACTCGATTGCCGGCGACGGCGGTCGCACGGGCTCCGGCGGCGGCGCAACGGCGGCTCTGGCGACAGGCTCGGGAAGCGGCTGCGATTTGGCCACCGGGCGCGGCTCCGGCTTCGGCTCATTGCGCGGCTTTGGCGGCTCAACCGGCTTATCCTGGAGGTCTTCGATCACCACCTCCATGGGGGGTTCGATGACCGACTCGATCTTCGCCATGGCACTGGCGATCAGGCCACCGGTGCCCAGCACCAGCGCCACCTCGATGGCCGCCGCGATCATCACCGTGCGAAACAGTGGCATGGAAGGCTGCCCCATGCCCGGCATGAGCACCGCTGCGCTATTTTGCATTGCGCGTGGCGAGCCCGATCTGACTGATGCCGCTCTGCCGGCAGGCGTCCATGACTTCCGCCAGTTGCTGCATGTTGACCGTGGCCGCACCGGCAATCGTCACCACCGTCTTGCCCTGCGCCAGCGGCCGCAGCTTGGCCTTCAGCGATTCGATGCTCATCACCTGCTCATCCACCATCAAGGTGCCGTTCTGGTGAATCTCGATCAGCACCTTGGTCGGCGGCAGGCTCTCCGTGGTCGCGCTGGTCGGCAGGTGACCGATCAATCCGCTGGAGGGAATCATCTTCAGCGCGATCATCACGAAAAACACCAGCAGGAACAGCATGATGTCGATCATCGGAATGATCTCGATGCGCGGCTTGCGTACTTCGAAATACCGCACTGTTCAGCTTCCAGTCCGTGCCAGCGCCAGCGGTGCCGCGCTGGTCCGTCCACCATCCAATGACGCGCTGTAGCTGAAGCGATTGATGAGCATCTGCTTGAGGGTTTCCAGTTGGTGAACAAGCAATCGCACCCGGTTGTTCAGACTGTTGAGGAAGGAAACACCCAGCATGGCGATGAACAGGCCGCTGGCTGTGGCGATCAGCGCCTCGGCAACACCACTGGTGACCTGCGCCGCGACCGCGCCGTTCTGTCCCAGGCCGGCGAAGGCGTTGAACATGCCGATGATGGTGCCGAAAAGCCCCAGTAGCGGGGCAAGGGTAACGACAGTGTCCAGCACCCAGAGCGAGCGGTCGAGCTTGGGAACTTCGTGCAGGATGGATTCCTCGAGCCGATCCGCCAGCACCTGCCGATCGTTGATTTCGGGATGGCTCAACGCAACCTTGAGCAGTTCCGCGTGCGGCAGGTGACCAGCCTGATCGATCTCTTTCTGCAGCAGGTCGCTGCGGGATCTTGGCAGGTCGATGACGCGTTCATTGATGTGGCGCCCTCCGGCCATGAGGCGGTACAGATACCAGGCGCGCTCGACAATCACCGTCAGCGCGACCAGCAGCAGCAGCGCCATCAGGTAAAGCGTGCCGCCTGAGGAAGCGGCCAGATCGATCAGGTATTGGACATTCATCAGAACTCTCCTCGCACTGTGGTCATGACACTGCGCGGGGGCTGCCAGCCAAAAAAGTCTGTTGCCGTCGGCGCACCGTACGCTGGCAGGGCGGAGTTGGTGACAGTTGGCGAGACGGCGATGATGCTTTGCCTGTTGAACAGATTCGCCACAGTGAGTTGAAGCTTCAGGTTCTTTGCCATCGCGCCGGGATTGACGAACTTGTATGACACGCCGAGATCGGTCGTCGAGTAGGCGCTCAGGGAATAGGCCTGATCGTCCAGCGCGTAGGTCGTGCCCACCCGCTTGTAGAACAGCGTGGCATTGAACGGGCCGCCGCCGTAAAGCAGGCCCAGCGCGGAGGTCGTGTTCGGCACCCCGGCGATCTGCTTGCCGGTGTCACGCTTGGATGCGCGGTTCAGCGAACCGTTGGCCGATACCGAGAAGCCGCCGCCCAGCACATAGCTCACCTGTCCTTCAGCACCGCTGTAATCCACGCCACCCTGGTTGTAAAGGATCGGCTGTGCCGCCGGGCTGCCCGGCATGGTGGCGATCTTGTTGTTGAAGCTGATGTAGTACACATCGGCATCGAACTTGACCTTGTCGGATTCATGCACAACACCGATCTGTCGATTGAACGACGTCTGCGGTTGAATCGCCGACGCATCGGCATTGGCACTCTGGTAACTGCCGATGTTCGGCACCAACATGCCCTTGGCCAGCTGCGCATATCCCGACCATCCGGACTGGAACGCATAGTTGGCAGCAAGAAACGGCAACGCCGCGGTGTAGCGCTTGGCCAGATGCTGTTCAATGCGAGCCGTCTGGTTGACTGAGGCGTCCACACCGAGATCGGTACGCATGTATTTCAGGCCCGGCGTGACCTTGATGCCTTCAGCCACATTCCATTCGAACTCGGCGAAGGGCTGATACTGCCGCCACCCGGACTTCTGCTCATACTTGACGTTATTGATGCTGGACAGTACGCCGGGCACTGCGGCCTGATCGTAGTTGGGAGTGCCGTTGAGCAGGTTGAAGTCGTAGAAGGCGCGATGCGTATCCGCCTTTTCCGCCCACACTCCAATCCTCGCCAGTCCCGCCGACGTCCGCTTGGTGGCCTTGAGGATGTCGCCAGCCACCCAGTATTCGTTGATCTTGATGCCACCAGGCATCTGGTTCGCCTGAACGACGCCACCGGATCCCGTCACGTTGCCAAGGCCGGTCGTCAGATCCGTCGCGCTGGTGGTCAACCCATTGTTGGTGTAGTTGTAGTAGTAGGCGTTGTTGTCGATTTCCCAGCCGCCACCGAGGTCACTCTGCACGCGCAGGTAGCTCATGTTGGTGGATTTCTCGACGTGGTTGTATTTCCAGTAGTTGGCCTTGAGCGGATTATCGTCCAGGGCGAAGTTCTTGCCCAGCGCATCGGCCTGCGCCTGCGTGATGCCTTTCTCGTTGTCGTTGAGGGAATACCAGTTCTTGTTGTAATTCACATTCAAGGTCACCAGCGTGCTTTCGCCAACGGGCTTCTGGAGCTTGAGCATGAAGTTCTGGCCACCCAAAGGACTGTGGGTGCGGTAGCCGTCACTGGACATGTTCTGATAGCTGATGGCCAGCTTGGCATCGCCGAACTGCTCCAGCGTTCCCGAGTCGACCCGCAGACCCATGACCTGGGTATTCCATGTCCCGAATGAAACATAGGGAGCAATGGTGCGCTCAGGGGCTAGGTCACGCGAAAACAGATTGAGCGAACCACCGAAAGTGGCCTGACCGAAGTTGCTGGCATTGCCGGGGCCTCGCTCCACCTCCACCCGCCCGAGAACCTCGGCCGGAAAGTACGCCGTGGAATGGTGCGTCGGGCCGTTGGTATCACCAAAGGGAATGCCGTCGAAGGTGATGTTGAATTCGCCGTCCTTGAAACCACGGATGCCGACCTTTGATTCGCTCAGTCCCGGACCGTTCGTGGAGATGCCCAGCGTCACGCTGGGCGCCGCCGCGGCGATCGCCGACATGTCGCTCACGATCGACTTCACGTCCTCGAAGAATGACCGGTTGATGATCGATTGCGGCTGCGTGGCCTTGAGCGATGATTGCGTGACGGCGACAGCGGCGGCGCGGGAGGCCGGCGCCTTGGCGGCGGCATCGGTCGTCGCGGACGAGCCTACCGTACCAAGATCGATGGCTTGCTGCGCCATACTCGTCAACGGGGTGGTCAAGCCGATCGCCGCAATGAGACCAGCAATGGTGGAACTGTTTTTCTTTGCTACTGGATTGTGACGCGGCATTGTCTGAGGCTCCCTTGAAGAAGCAAGCACGTTAGACAATGCATATTGCAATGACGTGAAGCTGAAATGACAGTGAAATGACATCGACCCACGCTGACCACAACGAGTCCTGGCGTGCACCATGACGTTGCATTACCGACAGTCGGACCGTCGGCCTCGCGTACGACAGTTCTTCACCACCTGCCCCGCTTGATCCATGACCTGCACCCGCCATTGATCGATGCCGGTCCGCTCCATGGTCATGAAACCGTATTGACCGACCCACGAACTCATGCTCTCGACAATCGCGCCAGACGCCGGCGTCACGCCCTCGGGCACGCGATCGGGCAAGGGTTCCGTGTCTTCCAGTGTTCCCGATATGCCGGAGATGAACTGGCTGGGATGCTCGGTCTTGAAACTGACCTGCTCCCAGATGTGCGTATGACCTGACAGCAACAACTCCACCTGAGCGGGGAAGTATCGTGCCGAGCGCGCCCCAAAAGCGGACTGGATGCCACGATTGCCCGGCAGCGGCTGCGAACGGTCCTTGCGGTTGCCGGCGAATCCCAGCACCGGGTGATGATTGGCGGCGACGTTGTGCCGGGCCCGACGCGCAATGTCTTCGATCTGCGAATAGGACTGCAGGAAGCGCTTGTATGCCATGTCTTCCGGCTTGAGCGGCCGAAGCGCCGTATTGGAGGAATCCCAGACGATGAGTTGCGCATCATCGCCCAAGGGCACGCCGTAGGCATCGCTGTAATCGCCGACGCTGTCAAAGGCGGGATCATTGCAGTCGCGCCCCGCGATCAACGGGCGCGGATCAAGGAATCGCCACCAGCCCTGGCCCGCGCGTTCGCAGGACTCATGATTGCCGCGGGTCATCACCCAGGCCGCCGCCTTCAGCAACGGCGTGGCTGGCACAAAGAAATCATCGCGCCAGGCATCGTAGCCGTAGCCCCACGAACTCCCGGCGCAGCCCGGCATGCCAGTCGGACAGGCATTCTCGCGGTAATGATAATCCCCCACATGCACCACGAGATCCGGCTTCCAGGCTGCCGCCATGCGAGCAATCGCGGCGAAGGGATAGGCTTGCGAATCGTTGCAAGCCTGGAAGGCGTTATCGGCTTTCTTCAATCGGCAACCGGTATCTCCCATCACAACGATGCGACGAGGATTCCTCGATGGCCGAGGCAATACTTCCTGGCCTATTGCGACGCGCTGCGCATGTCGCGGCAAAGCCAGTTCACAGGCCAGCACCGGGAATGCCGACGGTTTCGAGTCCACCGGTTCGGAGCGGGTTGTTCTAAGGGGCACGGTGCCGGGTTCGGCCCGAATTTTCATTGAGCGGATACGACCGTCGATATTCAAGGCCGGACAGGATGCCGCCGTTGTAATGGCCCGCGCCGTAGCCCTTCCTTCGTCGCCGATGACGACCCAGGTGAACGCCGGTGCCACTGTTGCCGTTGCAATATCCTTGGCGCCGGAGAATGCCGCGCCAGACCATGCCGCGATTGACACCATCAACACACGAGGCAATATATTCGCACGAGCACGGCGCATTGCATCTGAATTGAGTTTCATGAGTTCCATCTCCGAATTGGCGCCGTTCAATGAACGGCGCAACAGCCCTATGACGCCTAATCGTCCCGACCGCGAAAGACCAGCCACACAGCCAGGGCGGTCACCATCAGGGCCAGGCCCGCAACGGTCCAGAATCCATGCTCGTCCTGCGTGAAGGGAATGCCGCCGACATTCATGCCGAACAGGCCGGCTGTCAGATTGATCGGCAAGGCGATCGCCGTCACCGCCGTCAGGACGAAAACGCTGCGGTTGGTGCGCTCGCCGATCTGCGCCGCGAGTTCCTCCTGCAGCATCTTGATGCGTTCCTGGAGGCCGGCCATGTCGCGCAGCACGACCGAGAATTCTTCGGTGGACTGCTGCAAGTCCTGCGCGTCATCCACGCCCACCCAGGCCGGCGGGCGATTGAGCAGGCGCAGCAGCGCCGCGGGCTCCGGCGCCAGCAGGCGTTGCAGGCGCACCAGGTCGCGCCGGATCACCCCGAGATTGGTGCGAACCGGCCCGCGTTCGGCGAGCATGCTGTCTTCGATGCCGTTCACGGCTTCGGTGGTCTTTCGCATGATCTGCACCAGTACATCGGCCTGCTCGCGGAACAGGTGGATCAGCAGGGCCAGCGGACTGGCCATCGGTTCGCCGGCATTGACCGAGGCGCGCAGCCTGTCCACCGAGCGCAGCGGCTGGTTGCGCACGCTCACCAGGTAACGCGACCCCACGCACAACCACATGGTGGCGACTTGCAGCGATGCGGTTCGCATCATGTCGTAGACAACATCGTTGACCACCGCCAGCAGGCTGTCGTGGATCTTCTCGATGCGCGTGGACATGTAATGCTCGCGCAGCGCCTCGATGAACTCTTCCGGCAGTTCCGCCACGTGCTGCTGCAGCCAGTTTGGCGTGGCCGCGTGCGAACCGTTGAAGTGCAGCCAGATGAATTCGCCGGCGCCCGCTTCACCGCCGCCCAGCCATGCCAGCGTGGCCGCCGTATCGACCTGACGACACCCGCCGCCAGCCGAGAATACGTAGCCGTACACCAGCCCGGACTGATCGGCCGCGTATCGCCCGAGAGCCGGCTGACTGACTGTCGGCGCCGGACGCGAACGTGGACGTCCAGCAGCGTAGCCCGGCTCTTAGTACTCATCCGCTTCATCCGGCGGGTCAATCTTCGCCAGATCGAGATGGGCAATCTGTGTGGCCGGCCGGTCCGTGACGCGCAAGCGACCGGTCACCTCGCGGCCACCGGGCTCGGCAATGCGCACGATGTAGACGCCGGACTTGACGCCATCGAAGCGGAATTGCGCCGTCCCGTCAGCGACAGTGCGCAGTACGGTTCCGCTGCCCGCACCAATAGTGATCACCGCATGCGGATACATGGCTCCACGCAGCGTATCGAACACGCGGCCATAGAGATCCGCAGCGGCCGCATTGGCGCAGAGCGAAAGGCCAAGTAGCCCCATAGCCAAAACCGCCGCCCGCCGGATGCCCTGCATCACCAGCCCTTCAATGCGGATCCGGCCGGTTGCACCGCCGGCACCGCGCTGTAGTCCGAACCCTTCTTCAAGTCCCGGCGTACTTTGGCGCCGGCGATGGCGGCGGCAATGCGCACGTGGACATCGGTGTTTTCGAACACGCCGCCGAACAGGTCCGCGCCGGCCCCGCTGGCGCTGAGCGGCACGTCGTCGCCGGAGTGCGGTGCGATGTTCACGCTGCCCTCGGTCTTGTTGGCGCCACCCGGCACCGACCGCGTCGGCATGTTGCCGGTCATCAGCAGTCCATCCGGCGCTCGCAACGGGTTCGGCAACGCCGCGCTCTTGCCGTTGGTCGGTTCGAGCGGCTGGAAATTGGTCAGGAAGTTGGTGCTGTAGGTCGGGCGCCCGCCATCCTCGATGATCAGCTTCACTTCGGGATCAGGATCGTCCGGATAGCCGTCGTTGCGTGAGCTGACATAGGTCGGGAAGGTCGCGTCGTTGAAGGTGCCGATGACGTCCTGCAGCGCACAGGGACGATTCGCCTCGCCGGCCGCGCCCAGCGTGAGCGGATACTGCGTGCCGGAGAAGCAGCCGCCCGGCGGCGTCACCCCGCCTGCGGAGATGGCGCCCGGCATGGCCACACCGATGATGGTTTCGGGCTGCGCGTGGTCGGCGGTCACCACCACCAATGCATCTTTGCGCTTGGCCAGACTGCCCGTCACCCAACCCAGCGTCTCGTCCAGCTCCAGCGCCTCGTAAACGACCCGTTCGTATTCCAGCGGATGCGCCAGTTTGTCGGTTTGCGATTGCTCGACCAGCAGGATCCAGCCGCCCTTGCCACCTTTGGCGCCAGCGAGTTTGTCCAGCACGGTGACGGCCTTCTTCACCATCTCCACCTTGGAGGGCACGGCGCGGAAGCACTCGGCGATGGTGGCGCCGCAACCGCTGCCGAACGGCGGCGCGCCGGCCATGCCGATTTCCGGGGCGTCGGCCGTGCGGCCGCGGATGGTGGCGAGCCCGCGCGCGACGCGACGATCCAGCACACCGGGAATATTGTCGGCGCCCAGGCCGCTGGAGGTGGTGCGGAATTCGCCGGTGAAGATCCCAAGCAGCGGCTTGTCGTCGGGCGCTGCGTTCAGCTCGGAGAGGTTGCGCGCCGTGGCATAGCCACGCGACGGCGCGATGTCGGCGAACAGATCGACATCGCCGCGGCCGTCGTTGGCGCCGCCATACTGATAGAAACTTTTCAGCGCCGGATTGGTTTTCGCCATCCAGTCTCGTGCGCCGCCGCCGAGAATCACGTCCAGCGGCTGCGCCAGATCGGCCAGCGCAGCGAAGCCGCTGGCGGGTTGCGAGGTCTTGTCCGCGTAGTAACCGATCATCTGCTGCGCGATGGCTGCGCGCGCGGAGCGGGCACGAGAGTGCGCCGCCACGGCGGCGGGCGTGGCATCGGTCACAAACGCATCGGTCACGACGCCAGTCTTCCAGCCACGGGTGCGCTTCATGAATTGCCACAGCGTTTCGATGCGCGGATTGTCGAGCCCGTTCTCCGGCGTATTGTCCACCGACACGTTGAGCGCATTGTTGGACTGCTTCATGCCCGTGACATAGCTCGCCATGCCCGGCGCCGAGTCGGTGATGATGCTGTCGAACGACGAGGTCTTCACAAAGCCGTATTCGTCCATGCTATCGAGATGGAGCGCTCCTTGCGAGCGGCCCTCGTACACGCCCTTGCCGACGATGCGCGCCGCGGTCCGGATCGGCAGGCCGACCCCGTCGCCGAGGAAGAACACCACGCGGTTGATTTCGGTGCGCCCGCCGCCCTTGCCCCCTTCACCGAACGGCGAGACCGCCACCGGATAGGTATTGGTGATGTGCCGCTCCATGCCGTCGACCTCGACCACCGCGTCCACCTTGTAGATGCCGGCCTTGTCGAACGACAGGTTGCGCGCCGTCGCGCCATACAGCATGGGCGACGGCGGCGTGCCGCTCTCCAGCCCGGCGC